>JBIKMB010000328.1:0-5234 GCA_044359485.1 Pirellulaceae bacterium
GCATTCGATCTGAAGCAGCCAGAAAATTATGAAAAATGGCTGAGGATTTATGATCGAGTTGTCACCGGTGAAATGCCTCCGCAGTCTGATGGAAAGGCAGCCAAGCATCCCTACCTCCTTTCGCTGTCGACAAACTTACGGGCCATGCATCAGTCGCAAAAAGGAACCGTCTTTCGCCGACTGAATCGACAGGAATATCAAAATACGATCAATGATTTGCTCGGCACTCATCTTAAATTGGCTGAGAGACTTCCCGAGGATACCGAACTGAACGAGTTCAATAATATCGGTGAAGCGCTTGGAATTTCCATGGTGCAGATGCAGCAGTATATCGACTGCGCGACGCTCGCTCTGGAGGAAGTGGACCGGCAGGCGAGCCGCGAATTGGAGCCGACGAAAATGGTAGCAAGTTATGCCGATACACAAAACGCGGAGCAATGGCTTGGTAAAGTTTGGTTGAAACGCGATGATGGAGCAGTCGTATTTTTTAAAAACTACGGTTATCCCACCGGTATGCTTCGAGAAGCTGCCACGCAAAAAGATGGTTACTATAAAGTTCGCGTGCGGGGCTATGCCTATCAAAGCGATCAACCGATCACGTTTTCAATAGGAGCAACCACGTTTGCCCGTGGCCTGGAGCAACCTACATTTGGTTTTTACTCGATGCCGCCAGGGGATCCGACGACGATTGAAGTCACTGCATGGATTCCCGCACGCTATATGATCGAGCTAACGGTCTATGGTATCACGGATCGCTTTGCTCTGAAGTCCACGCCCGTTGCGGAATACAAAGGGGCCGGCTTGGCGATCCTCGATATCGAATTGGAAGGTCCCCTACCGGTTGCTACGAATCGAAACGTTCGAGCAGAACTCTATGCGGGATTACAGCGAGAGGAGATCGCACCTCGCAACCCGCGCGAACGAAATCGAATCGATTTTCTTCCCAAATTCGATCTCAAGCTCAGCGAGGGGCGTGAGGAGCTACGGGTCACTCTCCAGCGTTTGGCAGAGCAAGCTTATCGACGACCTGTCACGGCAGAAGAGATCGTTCCCTACGTTGAATTGTTCGAGCAAGAGTTAAGCAAACAAGCGACCGAAGACGAGGCGCTGCGAACAGCGATGGTGGCAATTCTCTGCTCGCCCGATTTTCTCTATCTACGCGAGAAGGGACCTCAATTAAATGACTTTGAAGTCGCGACTCGACTCTCCTATTTTTTGCAGCGGACAGCGCCAGATTCAACCTTGATTGCGTTGGCTCAAGCAGGCAAGCTCCATACGGACCAGATATTGACCAGCCAAGTCGATCGTCTCATCGAGGACCCAAAATTTGCACGTTTTATTGCCGATTTTAGCCATAGTTGGCTGCAGTTAGCGGATATCAACTTTACCAATCCCGATGGCAAGCTGTATCCCGAGTATGATGCCTATTTGCAATGGTCGTTCTTGGCCGAAACGCAAGCCTACCTTCGTTACCTTATCGAGGCTAATCGCGATGTAAGCGAAATGGTCGAAAGTCGCTATGCGATGCTGAACGAACGACTGGCCGAACATTACAGCTTGGATGGCATCGAAGGACCAGAGATTCGCAAAGTCGATTTGCCAACAGACTCGGTACGCGGAGGTCTATTATCACAAGGCGCTATACTGAAAGTTTCCGCCAATGGAACCAATACCTCGCCGGTCGTTCGCGGCGCTTGGGTTACCGAACGTATTATGGGTCTAGCGGTGCCTCCACCGCCACCCGGGATTCCCGGGGTTGAGCCCGATATTCGCGGAGCCTCTACGCTGCGCGAATTGCTGGATAAACATCGTAGCCTAGATTCGTGCAACGGTTGCCATCGCATCCTAGATCCTCCAGGCTTCGCCCTGGAAGGCTTCGATCCAATCGGAGGTTGGCGCGATCAATTTCGGACGACCGATTTGGGTGAGCGCGTGGTCAAGGAAATTCTGGGAAGAAAAGTTCAGTACAAACTTGGACCACCAGTGGATTCATCCGGTGTGCTATCCAGCGGAGTGCGATTTGCAAATTATGTCGAATTTCGGAGACTGCTCGCCGAAAACCGTAAGCAGCTCGCACGAGCCTTGACGACCAAATTGCTTACGTTCGCGACCGGACGCGAAATGGGTTTCTCGGATCGAGAGACCATCGACAAAATTGCAGCGGAATCGATCGAGTCTGGCAAAGGTATTCGCGATATGCTCAAGTTGGTAGTGAGCAGCGACATCTTTCTCAGCAAATAATCGAGTGGCGCTGATGAGTTGCATACACAACACACCCTGATACAACCCGCAAATACAATAGGCAAGTAAAGTAAGCGAGTAAGGTAGACATCCATGCGAAAAAAGAAACAGCACAATGCGGCAGCTCGAATCACCCGTCCTGTCTTGTCGCGTCGATATTTTCTGCAGGGCTTTGGTGCGGCAGCGATCAGCCTACCGTTGCTTGACGCGATGTGTCCAACGATGTATCGAAGGGTGGAAGCAGCTGAGGCGGAGTCGCCAAAGCGTTTTGTGGCCGCTTGCGCCACTCTCGGATTTCACACGCCGTTTCTCAATCCTAGTCAAGCTGGTGCTGATTATGAGTTGACCCCCTATCTGAAGATTTTGGAGAAGCATCGCGATTATTTCACGGTGTTCTCTGGAATGTCGCATCCTGAGCAGCAAGGGGATAGCGGTCATGCTTCGGAAATGACTTGGTTAACATCGGCCCAGCGTCCAGGGTTAGCCGGATTTCGCAATACGGTTTCCTTGGATCAGTATTTTGCCGAAAAGTTTGGTGCGGAGACCCGCTACCCAAGTTTGGTTCTCTCGACCAGCGGCCGTTCGATGTCTTGGACAGCCAGTGGCGTTGAGATACCGGGCGAGACATCTCCCCTGCGATTGTTTCGCGCACTTTTTATGACAGGTTCACCGCAAGAGGTCGCTCAGGAAATGCGAAAGCTCGAGCGCGGACGCAGCATTCTTGACACGGTTCTCGGTCAAGCGAAGAAGTTGGAACGCGAGGTAGGAGCCAAAGATCGCAATAAGTTGGATGAGTATTTGTCGGCTGTGAGAGATTTAGAAAGTCGTCTCCAGATATCGGAAGGCTGGGTGAATAAACCCAAACCAACGACCGATGCCAAAGAGCCGCGAGATATTGCAGATCGTAATGACGCGATTGGCAAGCAGAGATTGATGTATGATATGATCGCGCTGGCATTGCAAAGCGATTCGACTCGCAACATCACGTTCCAGTTGAGTGGGATGAACGCCGTGCCAACCATCGATGGTGTGAAGAATGATTGGCATAACCTTTCGCATCATGGTAAAGACCCAGAGAAGATTGCGGAGTTGCAGGTGATTGAGCAAGCGGAATTTACAGCCTTTGAAGAATTCCTGAGCAAGATGCGATCGATCGAAGAGAACGGTCGGCCTCTTCTGGAGCAGACGGCTGTTTTATTTGGATCGAATCTTGGAAATGCGAGCAGTCATGATTGGCACAATGTGCCAACGATTGTCGCGGGAGGGGCGTTCCGGCACGGACAGCATTTGGCCTTTGATGAGAAAAACAACATCCCCTTAGCGAATTTATTCGTGTCGCTCGGTCAGCACATGGGCATGGAGATGGATCGATTTGGAACGAGCACCAGTAGTGGTGTGAGCGGATTTGAAGTGTTAGGTTCTTGAAGGATGAATGCGGTGTTGGATGTGTTTTTTTAATGATGAGTTGAAAGATTGAAATCGCATGCTGAAGTATCCACGAATCCTAGTTTTACTCTGCTCTATTGGTTGTTCCATGGTATCTCTGCAGGCGCAGCAACCACCGTATGATGTGTACCCTGAGGCCAAGCCCCCTTATTACCGGGTGCGATACGAGGCCTCCACCGATGCGGGCAAATTGATCTTCGGTGTGAACTACACGATTTGGGTTCCACCGGGTGTTGAGAAAATCCGCGGCCTTATTGTGCATCAGCACGGTTGTGGAGAAGGGTCTTGCAAGTCTGGGTTGACCGGAGCCTATGATCTACACTGGCAAGCGTTAGCCAAAAAACATGCATGCGCCTTGCTGGCACCTGCGTATGAGCAACCGGAGAAAGCCGATTGTCAGATGTGGTGCGATCCACGTAATGGTTCGGGCGATGCATTTCTCAACGCATTACGCGATTTGGGGAAACGGAGCGGTCATCCTGAATTGGCCAATGTCCCCTGGGCATTATGGGGACACAGCGGCGGCGGGCATTGGTGTGGTGGGATGGTTTTGCTGTATCCCGAGCGCGTAGCAGCGGCGTGGTTGCGATCGGGTGTTCCGTTGCTCGAAGCAGACGAAAAACGCGCAGGAATCAAGCCGCATTCGCTGGGCGATAAATCACTGTATGTCCCAATCATGTGTAACTTGGGGACCAAGGAAGGGGTGACGGATAAGGAGGGTCGCTTCGCAGGCGTGTGGCCCGCGAATCGCGCGTTCTTCGAGGCCGTGCGTTCCCGAGCCGGTCTCATCGCGGTTGCCGTGGATCCACTGACCAGCCACGAGTGTGGCAATCAGCGTTACTTGGCGATTCCTTGGTTGGATGCATGCTTATCCGCGCGACTAGCGACCGATGGATCGGTAGCGCTACGGCCGCTTGATGTGGATAGTGCTTGGTTAAGCGAACCGCTAGGTACTAAGGCCTCGGCCAGTCAAGCGTTCACCGGTGATAAGCTCAAAGCGAGTTGGCACTTGGATGAGCGTATGGCAAAGCTTTGGGAGCAATATGTGGTCGATACTCAGGTGAGCGATCCAACAGCTCCACCTCGTGTGACATCGATCGAAGTTGTCGGCAAGGAACTCCGCTGGAACGCAGAAGGGGATGTGGAAAGCGGTATTGCGGCGTTTGAAATTTATCGCGATGGCGGTCTCATAGCGACTTTAGGAAACACGAAGAATCCATTCGGTCGCGGGATCTATCAGGGATTGCAGTACAGCGATACGCCCCAACAGCCGCTGGTAGAAATGGTTTTCTTGGATGATAAGGCCGAGGGTGAAGTGCGAGCGGATCGATACAAGATCATCGCCATCAATACAGTGGGGCTCAAGTCCGAATGAGTCAGCGATGTTGATTCAAACCAAGAGCCCATCCGAAAACGATTGGCCGTTGGCTTTAGCCGCGGTTTTCAGATGGGAGCGAAGAGTCAATACGATTAGCCATTACCCGCTGTGGCTTTGGTCGCGGCACTTGCGATTTTTGAATAGGCTCTCAATTATCTTCGTAGCTTTG
>JBIKMB010000014.1:0-56278 GCA_044359485.1 Pirellulaceae bacterium
CTTATAGGGATTTTAATTGCCCATGAACATTCCACGCAATCCTACGCGCGAGGTTCGAGTTGGTTCTATTTGCATCGGTTCCGGTCACCCGATCGCCGTGCAAAGTATGACGGCGACCCACACTCAAGACGTCGACGCCACGGTCAAGCAGGTCAACGATCTATTGGCCGCTGGAGCCGATGTGATTCGTATCGCTGTCGACAGCGATAAAGATGCGTCCGCCTTGGCGGAGATACGCCGTCAAACTCAAGCAAATCTTTCGGTTGACCTCCAAGAGAACTATCGGCTTGCGGAAAAGGTTGCTCCGCATGTCGACAAGATCCGCTACAACCCAGGCCATCTCTATCATCACGAGCGACAGAAGCCGTGGCAGGAAAAGGTGCGCTACCTCGCTCAGGTTGCCAAGGATCATGATTGTGCCATGCGTGTGGGTGTCAATTGCGGTAGTGTGGATCCCGATAAAAAGGCTAAGTACGATCCCAAAGATTCGATCACGCCGATGATCGAAAGCGCTATCGAGAATTGCGAATTCCTGGACTCGATTGGCTTTCATCGTTTTGTGGTATCGCTCAAGGATAGCGATCCGAGCAAGGTGGTAGAAATCAACAAGCGATTTGCCGAACTCCGCCCAGATGTTCCGTTGCATCTGGGCGTCACCGAAGCGGGTCTTCCACCGGATGGAATTATCAAGACTCGTATCGCCTTTGAACAACTGATCGGTCGTGGTATCGGTGACACGATACGAGTTTCGCTTACGGTTCCGAATCCCCGCAAAGGTGAGGAAATTGCAGCTGGTCGTCAAATTCTCGATGACATTTATAACGGTCGTTTGCGCAGCGTTGTCGCTCTCGATCCGCGGGCACTGAATATTATATCTTGCCCTAGCTGCTCGCGCGTCGAGAACGAAGCATTTGTGGAACTCGCTCAGGAAGTGAAGAAGATGACCGAATATGCCAAGGATTACGCGATCACCATCGCGGTGATGGGTTGTCGCGTTAATGGACCAGGCGAAACCGACGATGCCGACCTGGGACTGTGGTGCGGTCCGAAGAAAGTGAATCTGAAAAAAGGTGAAGAAGCCTTGGGGGCGTATGATTATGACCAAATTCTCCCTAAATTACGGGAGGAACTTGATAAAATCATCGCTGATAAGCAAACTCAAGCCGCCAAGTCGGCTTCGACCTAGCCGTTTGCGCGAAGAATTCCTGTTTTTTTCTCAACAGGAAACGAGTACAAATTCATCGTATATTCACGTTGTCTTTATCGTCCTTGATATATCGGCTCGATCGTTCCGAAGAGATTTGTCATGCTGCAGAGTTCAAAAAAACTACAACTGAATGAGGCCGATCGCAATGGGATGCGGGCTGCAGGAAAGTTCAATGGTCAGTTGATGGATTATATCCGTCCCTTCATCGTTCCCGGAATCTCGACCGCAGAGATCGACCAACTGATCCACGACTATACGCTCAAATATCGCCACATTCCCGCAACGCTTGGATATTTGGGGTACACCAAAAGCTGTTGTACGAGCGTCAATGATGTGATTTGTCATGGGATACCCGGCGACTATCGATTGAAGGCTGGAGATATCATTAACGTCGATATCACTTCGATCGTCGATGGTTGGCATGGAGATCAATCCGAGACGTTTCTGGTTGGGGAAGTGTCCAGTGAAGCCCGCGCGGTAACGCAATGCGCCTTCGATTGTCTTTACTATGCAATTGATTCGTTGTCGCCAGGATGTCCAGTAAGCAACATCGGTGAGGCGGTTTGCGATACAGCGCACGCACGAGGCTTCTCGGTCGTTCGAGAGTATGTCGGCCATGGCTTGGGAAAACGATTTCATCAATACCCAAACATTCCACATTTTCCAGATCGCAAAAGTAAAACCGAGCGACTCTTACCTGGACTTTGTTTTACGATCGAACCGATGATCAATGCGGGAAGTCGTTTTACCAAACTGGATAAAGAAGATCAGTGGACCGTACGGACTAAGGATGGACGCCTGTCGGCTCAGTTTGAACACACGATATTGATGACGGAAACGGGCCCCGAAATCTTGACGCTGACCAAGAATGGTCCGCAAAAGGGCCATCAATTCTAGAGCGAGTTTCGCTTGACAATGAATCTCCCCAGGACCGTTGCACTACCTTATTACTTGGGCTGTCCGGTCTGGACTTGTCCACACTGGTGCGGATCGGTCTATGGTCCCCAATCCAAGCGGCCGCAATGGCTCCACGAATACACGCGCACCTTCAATACGGTGGAAGGCAATAGCACCTTCTATGCGCTGCCCAAATTGGATGTGGCCAAACGCTGGGCCGAGGATGCGGCTACAGGCTTCCAATTTGCGTTCAAGTTTCCTCAGAATATCTCCCATGTCCCGCGGTTGCAGTACACACCGCAAGACTTGAAAGACTTTTTGGAATTCCTTTCGGTTTTTGCAGATAAACAGGTCTTGGGCGATACCTTTTTACAACTGCCGCCTCAGTGCGATTTCCGCGATTTCCACGCGCTGCAGCGTTTGCTTCGATCGCTTCCGGCTGAATGGAATTTCGCGGTGGAATCGCGTCATGCCGATTGGTTTGATGAGGGGGAATGCGAAACACAATTTTGCGGATTGCTTGGCGAACTGGGCATGAGCCGTGTCTTGTTTGATTCGCGTCCCCTATACTCTCGCCCCGCAGCAGATGAAGCAGAACGGGTATCGCAATCGCGGAAACCGAAAAGCCCCTACAGGGATTCGGTGACCAACCAGCGGCCTATGCTGCGACTGGTGGGACGCAATCGATTGGAGGAAATCGAAAGCTACTTAGATCGGTGGAGCGAAAAAATCGCTCTATGGCTGCAGTCAGGTCTCAAGCCCTACATCTTCACGCACACGCCCGATGATCGCCATGCGCCGCAAATGGCTCAACGACTACATGAAAAAATTCGCAAGCGACTCCCCGATCTGCCTGAGTTCCAATGGCCCAATCAACGACAACAGCCACAACAGCTTGATCTGTTCTGAATTATTGAACGCGAATCATTCGCAGGTAAACGGCCAAGCATGTTTACCGCAATGAGGCATCTTTGTTGGCAAAACGCAAATCGATCACTGTCGGAGCCGGCAGTGACGAAGCTTGGGATTGAAAATAGGCTTTGAGTTTCTCGATTTTTTTAGGGATCGATGCTTCGCCGGAGGCTTCAAGGCCAGGAGCATGTCCCCAAACGATTTGCTGTTTATTGAAAGTGACGATCCCTAAGATCCAAGGCTGAGCCGTGGCGGTGGCTGAATCGACCTGAACATGTATGCTTCGCAAGGCCCAGGTTTTTCGAAAAGGCTCCAGCAATTTGCACAAGGTTAACGCTTGCGTGATTTTTGGGTCACCAAAAGCGGCTCCAGCAATCGAAGGTGGCTTGGCCCCTTCCGTAAAGACAAGGAAGTAGTCCTTTTCGCTTTGCACCATGAAGCCATCGCTGGGAAGCACCATGCCATTTTCATCGACAGCATAGAAACCCGCTTTCGATTTCAGTGGTTCATTGGGATCTGTTTCGGTGGTGGGTTGGCAGAAGACCAAGGCAAGTGGCTTGCGATAGGTCAGGCGAACGCGAACATGACCCCCAGCGGATTTTTCCACTAGCACTGTTTCCTGCACCCAAGGATGCGAATCAAATGCGCGAGCAATCGACGAGGTCGCTTGCCGATCGAGCAAGGAAACGTCCGCCAATGCACCACTGCTGAGCACTTCCTCTTTGACATTGCCGGGAATCCACTGGGGCTGAGGTGTGACCTCAAGTCGTTCGGACGAAATAGAGTACAGCGCGCGATCTAATCGTTCGGCTCCCCAATAACGCCAACCGAAGTAGCCGAGAATGGCCAGAATTAAAGGACCAACGACGCTCAGCATCGCGCCGCGAGGAATCAATTGAAAGCCGAGATAGAGTCGTCCCAGCCAATCGATTTCGGGAGTTTCTTTGCTTCCCTTCGAATTTCCCTTCGAGGCCTTTTCCGCCACTGAATCACTCCATCCCTGGAAGCCGCACCAGATCTGGAGTACGCACCAGTCCTGGCATACACGCCAGCGTTGGGGACTGGCCGCGAAAATTTAAGACGTAGACATTAGGTTTACCAAATTTTGAGGTGCAATTGCAATTCCACTCCCGTCTTTGCCGCCACGGTCCTGCGAATCTTTTCCACCAATGCTATCACCTGCGCGGCGGTTGCACCGGAGGAAACCATCAAGAAATTGGGATGGGTCGAATTGATTTGCACAAGTCCTTCGCGATGCCCCGCTAAACCTGCTTCCTCAATTAAAGTGGCCGCATTGTGTCCAATAGGATCGATAAACGGGATGATGGTCGGTGTTCCCAACGTGGGTTGCATGGAACGTTTGACAATCCAGAGCTTTTGCATCCGCTTGGTCAGGGCAACGGGATCGGCCACTTTCTCCAGTTTGAGTTCCGCATTGAGAATCACCAATTCATCGAGACTGCTTTGATGATGGGAAAACTGCAATTTCGAGCCCTGGTAGACGACAATATCGCCACTGCGCGATAGTAAGGATGCTTTTTGTATCCGTTGGCCGATGTCACCATCGAGGGTGCTAGCATTGCCATGCAAAGCGCCACCCAAGGTGCCTGGGATACCGACGAGGTGCTCGATACCTGCCAGACCTTCACCGACAGCAGCCGAGACGACATGGGCAAGTTTGGCCCCACCCCCCGCGGTCAAGACATTGTTGTGAATGTCGATTCGCCCAAAGGTTGAGGCGGTTAAGGCGATCACTAGTCCATTAAAGCCTTCATCGCGAATGAGGATATTCGATCCCCCTCCGAGTACCCGAATCGGAATGGATTCGCGATGGCAAGCGACAACCAGCCCTTTGAGTTCCTCTTCCGATGTGGGTTCGGCGAAGTAGCGACATGTCCCACCCAGCTGCAGCCAAGTGTAAGGGGCAAGCGGTTCATTTTCGCGAACGATGTGTTCGAAGCCGGCAGGAAAGCCCATAACAAATCCCGTTTTTAGTATGTCTTCTGGCAACGCAGCGACATCCGCCGGCTGCGCTCCAGAAACATATCTAACACTCAAGTTCCGTAGCTGACAAGGTCTGGCTCGATTTACTTCCTCGGTAGTGGCAACGTCTCCAATGCTTTGCGGATGACATCGCGAACACGCCCACGACTCTGCAGGCCGCTGACCGCAGTCCGTTTCCAGCCTGTTTCGTCTTTGGTATAGACGACCAATTGTGGCAAGGTGGTGGCCGTTCCCATGAGCTTTTGAGCCAATTCTGGGTCAGCATCTTTGTCTACCTGGGCAAAAACCACATCTTTCAATTGCCCATCTTTTTTCATCGGATCGATCGTATCCGACTTCATGACTCGGCAAGCAGGACACCAATCGGCACCGACAAGCACGACGAGCGGTTTGTTTTCTTGCTGCGCTCGATGATACGCTTGAGCGTAGGAAGATTCCTGATCATTCGCGTTGGCAGCAACTGCCAAAACAAAAATAAAGGCCCATGAACCCATAGCATCCTCCTGGTGGGATAGAAAAGTAATTTGGGAAACGTGGGGGCATTCTATGGATTAAGATGAAGCTCACAATTGCCCCCACCCGTCCGCAGGAGTTGTGGTGTATCACCCTAAATTACCCAAATCCCCACCAATTGACGTCTTTACGCCCATTCGTGGCACCTTCATGCGAGTTGGGCCCGTTGGTGGAAAGTGTACAGCGGGAGGAGTCTTCTAAATTATGGACTGGTACGGAGTTACTAAAACCGGTTAAACTACAGGCGTGGCAAAAGCTGCATTGCCTATATTTCCTAATTAGCCAATGTAGACATTTGCCCAAAAATTGAGATTATTTTGGAGGAACTGTGGAAAAAACGTTGATAACCCCTCCAAATAGTAACATTTACCCACTTATTTAAGATGCCGGGGATTATGAAGCTCCGCCTGGGGTTGATTGGTTTAGGAAGAGATTGGCAGACGCGGCATCTCCCTGCGCTGCGTTTGATGCAGGATCGTTTTGAAGTGCGAGCCGTTTACAGTTCTGTTTCGCTATTTGCAGATCAAGTCGCCCGAGATTTGCGGGCCGATCGCGTCGATGGATACCGCGAATTGGTTGAGCGCGAAGATGTCGATGCCGTCATGATGCTCGAAGCCGATTGGTATGGGCTGCTCCCGTTGCTGGCAGCCTGTGATGCGGGCAAAGCGGTTTACTGCAGTTCTGAAATCGATTTTGAACCTGCTGTGGCCGCCGAATTGAAACAGCGGGTCGATCAAGCAGGCATTGCCTTTATGTCGGAGTTCCCAAGGCGATTTGCCCCCGCGACCCTACGACTCAAAGAACTGATTGCCACGCGCTTAGGCCACCCTCGGCTCTTGTTCTGTCATCGGCGCTTGCAATCGGAATCTGGCGATCACTCCCGTTCGGCTCGCTCTCTTAACGCTCGATCGGAACGCGAATTGATCGAGTTGATCGATTGGTGTCGGTACATCGTGGGGCATGATCCGAATTGGGTGCAAGCAGTCTGGCATCCCAGCATTCACGATAGTATCACGGCGGACTATCAAATCATCAGTTTAGATTTTTCAAAAGGCGACGATAATCGTCGCCGCACCTTGGCCCAAATCAGCTGCGGAGCCTACATTCCTTCCACTTGGCATGAAGCGATCGCTTTCCGACCTCCCGCGGCAGTCCAAGTCTGTTGCGAAAAAGGATTGGCCTTCGTCGATCTGCCCAGCGGCCTAGTTTGGTTTGATGAAGCTGGCAGGCATCAAGAATCGCTCGAAAGCGAATTGCCGGTTGGCCAGCAATTACTGACTCAGTTCCATCGCGCCGTGACAAGTTTGCTTAGAAAAGTGGGCGACTTAGAAGATGCGTATCGCGCCCTCCACACACTCGAAGGGGCCCAGCGCAGTATGCGGCAAGGCATCAGAGTCCAATTAGACTTCCATCAGGACGAATCGACCTAACGATTCTCCATCGGAACGCCTAAAACGAAGTGTGCCTTCGCCTCCATCTTTCGTCATTTCGATGGACCTTGACCATCCAGGTCGTTACGCGAGAAAGTGTTGAGATGCCCGCGAATTTAACTCCACAATATCACAAAGCGGAAGCCGCTTTTCGGCAAGCCCAAACCCCAGAAGAGGAACTGCAATGGCTGCAGGTCATGCTACGCGAGATTCCCAAACATAAGGGAACCGACAAAATGCAGGCTGATCTGAAAGCTAAGATCAGCAAACTCAAGACCGACGTGCAGAAGAAGTCTTCCACGGCCGCCACCAACAAAGCGAATAAAATTCCGCGTCAAGGTGCCGGACGGGTCCTATTGATCGGAGCCCCTAACGCCGGAAAAAGCGCTTTGCTCAAAGCACTTACCAGAGCAACTCCGGAAGTCGCCCCCTATCCATTTACGACCCAATCTCCGCAACCCGGCATGATGCTGTTTGAGGATGTCCCCATACAATTGATCGATCTACCTCCCATCACCGCGGACTTTTTTGATTTAGGAACGCTCAACCTCGTCCGCGGAGCGGATATCGTGTGGCTGGTGATCGATGCTGCGAGCGACACGGTCATCGAGGATACTCAAGCCGTTCTAGAAAAATTTAGCTCGGGCAAAACGCGATTGGGTGGCGAAACGGCTTTGGATGAAGAAGATATCGGCGTCAGCTACACGGCGACTCTTGTCGTCTACAACAAGTGCGATGTTGCCGATGCGCAAGAGCGACTGGCAGCGATCCGCGAATTCTTACCTTTGCCCTTCCCTTTTTTGGAAGTGAGTGCTGAAAGCGGTCTTGCACTGGATGACCTGCGTCGCTGGACGTTTGAAAAGTTAGATGTCGTTCGAGTCTACACAAAGCACCCCAAGCAAAAAGATCCAGATCTATCCAAACCCTTTACCATTAAAAGGGGCGAGACCTTGGTCGAGGTTGCCGAACAAGTGCACCATGAAATGGCCGCGACTCTCAAGGGGGCAAGAGTCTGGGGAAAATCATTGCATGCCGGGACCCCCGTTAAACCCGATTATCAACCGGAAGATAAGGATATCGTCGAATTGAATGCGGGCTCATAATATTTTTCTAGTCGTCTATCTTGGGTCGGTTGCAAACTACGGTACTGGAGTCATCCATGGACAACGAATGGATCGCCAGTCATTTCGATGAAATGGCTGAACTACTGGAAATTCGAGGAGAAAGTACCTTTCGGTTGCGCGCTTATCGCAATGGAGCTAAAGCGATACGCGATCTGCCTGAGTCGATTACCGCCATTCTCGCCGACCCCCAGCGCAATCTGACCGATATTCCTGGCATCGGCGATGCGATCTCGCAAAAATGCAGAACGCTCGTCCAAACTGGCAAAATTCCACAACTGGAAGAATTGAGGCAAGAAGTCCCTCCCGAGTTATTGCAAATTATGCGTGTCCCAGGCTTGGGCGGCAAGAGAGCGAAAACGCTCTACGAAACTCTCGGCATCAAAAGTATCGAAGAACTGCGCTTAGCATGCCTCCAAAACAAAGTTCGCCAGATCAAAGGCTTCGCGGCTAAAACCGAGCAAGCTATCCTCAGTTCGTTAAAGCTTTTAGAATCGGCCTCCAAGCGTACTTTGCTTAGCGAAGCCGATAGCCTCGTGGAGGCGTTGCGGTCCCATCTGCTGAAACTTAAGTCGATTCAGCAACTTGAGTTTGCGGGTAGTTATCGTCGAGGAAAAGAAACCGTCGGCGACCTGGATATCTTGCTTGTATCCGCCCATCCGGATGAAGCGATGGATTGCCTACAGCAATTTCCGAGATTGCAAGAAGTTATCGCTCGCGGCGATACAAAAATGTCGATCCGTGTCAGCAATAGTTTCCAGGTCGATATGCGCGTCGTGCCTGCAGAATCCTTCGGGGCGGCGCTACAGTATTTCACTGGATCCAAGGAACATAATGTTGAGATTCGTGGACGCGCCAAAAAAATGGGGCTACGAATCAATGAATATGGTGTCTATCGCGAAGAAGATCTCGATCATCCGGTCGCCGGGACCACCGAGGAATCTGTCTATGCGGCCGTCCACTTGCCCTGGATTCCACCGGAAATGCGCGAGTCCCGAGGCGAAATCGAGATGGCAGAGCAAGGAAGGCTCCCCAACCTCATCACGTACGCTGACCTCCGCGGCGATTTACACATGCATACCACCGCGACGGACGGTCAAAATACACTGGAAGAAATGGTGGCCGCCGCCCAAGCTCGAGGCTGGGAATACATCGCCATCACCGACCACTCGCAACGCGTCTCCGTCGCTCGCGGCTTAGATGGCCCGCGACTGCGAAAACAATGGCAAGAAATCGACCAACTCAATAAAAAACTCGCTGGAGCCTTCTGGATCTTCAAAGGCATCGAATGCGATATCTTAGAAAAAGGGGGTATGGATCTTCCTGACGATGTTCTCGCGGAAGCAGATTGGGTTCTCGCCAGTGTTCATTTCGGGCAACAACAATCGCGTGAACAAATTACCGATCGCATTTTGGGCGCCTTGCGACATCCATCAGTCTGCGCAGTCGCCCATCCCACCGGAAGATTACTCGGTCGACGACCACCGTATCAGGTCGATCTCGATGCGGTTATGCAAGCCGCTCAAGAATATGGGAAGCTCTTAGAACTCAATAGCAATCCCGCGCGGTTAGACCTCAACGATGTCCACTGCCAAATGGCTGTTGCTCGAGGAATTCCCCTAGTGATCAATTCCGATGCGCATGCAATAGCTAATTTCGATTTGCTCAAGTTCGGCATCCAGACTGCGCGGCGAGCACATATCCAACCCTCCGCCGTATGGAACACGCTCTCATGCACAGAGCTAAAAAAGAAATTGCAACAATTAAAACAAGCCTGATTCTACCGCAGAGCCTTTTGTATCGGGATGGCACAGAAGACAAGCCAAAACAGATCTCCAGTCGCTCGCACGCCTCCCGTGGCTCAAGATAGAAATCTGCAGCCCCGTACCATTCACGACTAACGATTGATGTCGATGTCGCTTTCCTGAGACAACATCAATCGAGGTGAAACACCCAATTTCGATGCCAAGTCCGATGATAACTTTTCGAGGCGTTCCAAAGCGGGCATGATCTCTTTGGCTAATAAAATTCGCTCTTGCTCGACCTCGTTTTGTAGTTGGCTCAATCCCGTATCTCTCCGCCGCTGAATCGCAGTGCGAATCTTCTCCAATTCATCTTGCTCTTGGGTGTCGTATACCATTTTGACAATCGTCGGTAACCACTCTTCTAAATTGCTGTTCACTGTCACCGCATACTGATCTTCAACGCACGTGATGTCTAACTCAATGTCGATACGATCTAAAGATTTTAAATGGTCGCTCACTGCGGCAGCAACATTGGAGATCTTGTCATCTGCGGCTAGATTTCGAGCGACGAAACGAAGCCCCTCTTGGCGAATGAC
The DNA here is from genome assembly GCA_044359485.1 of Pirellulaceae bacterium. Lineage (GTDB taxonomy): Bacteria > Planctomycetota > Planctomycetia > Pirellulales > Pirellulaceae > JAFLCP01. The sequence goes on from JBIKMB010000014.1 coordinate 10,426, forward strand.
CCACTTTGCTCTCCACTGATCATCCGCATCAAATCGCCATTGCGACCAAACCCAAGGACTTGCTCCCTGCCACGCAAGACCGATTGTAGGATCGATTTGCATTTCGCCCAGTCCAGGTCCAACCACTGGACTCTCAAGAGTAATAACATCACTGTACGTGGTGATGATCTGCGGGAACTTAGCGCTCGTGTCGGGAGCCGCCTGCAACTGATTCTCCCACAAACGCCTAAAATCGAACAACAGAGATTGACCTTGCGATCTGATTTCACCTCTGAGCACCGTCGGTTTGATCATCGCTAGCTCGTTGGTATTATTAAAAACGCGAGTTACATTCTTCGGCTTTGGAAAAGATCGCAAATGAAAGCCATGCATCATAATCTCATGCGTGCGATGATGCAGAGAGAACGACCCTTTGAGCGTTAGTTCATCAATGGACGTTTCAGCGGTCGGCGCAGTCCGTGCGAAATGAAATTCCGTCCCCTGCGAACGTCGAAACTCGGGAAGTTGCAAACTACCCAATAAGCTACGCCCTGTAACAATGTAGTCGAGCCACATCGTCGTTTGAGCCAGACCATGATCTTTGATCATCCGCTCCGCAAGGTCCTGGAATATCCCTTCATTCAAACGCAATTTCTCTGCGGCCCGCTGGATATCCTCTTGTGTCTTTATATCTAACTCGGCTTCAATCTGGGAAATCTTATCAGCGAAGGTGGATATGCCATGCTTCGCTTGCAAGAAACGCTGACGCGCTTCAATCGCAGCCTTCATCGTCTGCTCGAGCTGTTCTTTTTCTCGAAGACTATTGGGACGCATCTGCTCGGTTTGCTCGATCGTGTCTAACGTCTTACGCAGTAATGCGGATGCTTCAATTAATTGCTTCTTTTCGGATTGCCAAATGTCGCGATACGCCTGCGTCGATTCATCCAAAGCTTGTGCATAACTCGCGATTTTCTCTTCCGAAAAATCAGCAGCAACCTGTGGAAAGATCGATGGGACCAACACACCAGATCGCTCGGTTTTCAGCTTTGAAAATATCCCAAAGTACTCATGGGTAACTGGGTCGGCTTCGATCTGTACCTCGTCGAGTATCGCTCGACGAAATCGCAACGGACCATCACTCCAACTATCATCTTTCCAAGTAAGCCAGCTTTGCCCGATCTTAAAGTACGCTTGTCCCTTCTCATGGCCAAGCGTTGTGTCTGAAACGTGCAACGTTTTCGATTTAGGATAAATTTGCACCTCGCCCATGGAAACCGGACTATCCAAAGCCGTCGAAAAGCGATCGATCATCCAATGACGCAAGATCGTAGGGAGAGCCACAGCCAGGCTGACCGCAATAGCGCCTACAATCAGAAGTCGCTTGGATAGATAGTCCTTCAGCATTATTCTTCGCGCTCCCGCTGCAAGCATTGCAGATGATGAATCAGAAATTTCAACGATTCATCTCGGCTATACATAGATCGTGGTCGCGCTAAGTGAGGCGCAACATTCACCCCGCCCGGAGCCGACGATGAGATCCGCTCGCCCGATTCGGAGTTTCCAAGTGCTTTGACCGAACCACTTGGGAGACTTGCATCCGTTCTAATAATCTTTTCCATACTATCTTCTGTAGCTTGTGGCTTATGATCTGACGATAGGTCCTGATAAGATTCCGATTTAAACTGGTTCGCCTCTCCAGCATTCGCTAGAGGTGCTAACAGATTTCTCGAAGTCAGCGCGATGGACTCATCCGTTTGGCTATCGGTCGAACTTTGATCCCGTAGTGCTTCATCTTTGAGTCGAATTATTTCAATCAACGTATCGAGTACCCACTGTTGCTCCTGATAAGCAAGCTGAGTTTCGGCCGAGTCTGCTTTCAGGCTTTGCGACTGCAGTTCGAGTTGCTTGGCAGTAACAAGTTCGTACAACGCCCGTTCTGCTTCCGCCATCTCTTCGGTCGTAAGGTCGTTGACGTCGCAGGGAGCAACCATTTCTTCTGCATCTTCAGTCGATAGGTCCAACGCCCCGGTCCCATTGTCGAGCTCTGTCTTGAAAGCTTCCCTTGCGACTTTGGCTGTGCTGGTGGTGTGCGTTTCAGCAATTTGCGAATCCGTTTTTTGCGAATCCGTTATCTCAGGCAAGGTGATCAGCCGCGTAGTCATCGCAATTTCCGCTGACTCACCAACCATTCGCCTCTTTTCAGCCAATAGTCCCTCTTCGCGGCGTTCACCATCTTCGCTTAACACCGTGTCGATCAGTTTGGTCTCTGCCAAATTGCGGGACACACCCCAACTTTGCGACATGGCCACTCCGGAAGTCATGGCATTTTTTGCGCTTGCCATAACCTGCGGTGCTGACACCAGCGACTCTTGACCAGAGACCATCTGAGTGTCACTGGGCCAGGTGTTTTCCAAATCAAGTTTGCGACGTCGCTGAAAATAAGTGGTCGTCGCCAAAAATGTGGGATAGAAACTACCGAGGGCTAGAACCAAACTCCCCATAACCTGCGAGTTTTGGAAACCGATGGCCCGAAAAATTTGGAAACTGTAAAGGGTTTCCCAGATAACCTGCAGTCGCGATTGTCCTAATAACCATTCACCTACATAGCGCTCTAAACCGGCTATTTGCGGGGAAATAAGCGAAACGACAAGCGTAACGCCAAAACATAGAACCAGAGACACTGGACAGAATAGGGCGACGATCAGCAGGCTTGCAAAAAGAAAACTGAACTTGGGAAGTAACCCAAGTGTCAAGCCTAACGCGATGGCCAATCCACGTTGCCATGGTTCGCGAAATTCGAGAAACAACGATCGCTGGAGTGACTTTTTGTGCACCATGATCACTGTTCCGATGGACTCAATTCGTACAACACGTAATGTCTTCCATCGAACCGCCAGCATCACAAAATTGAATCCAATAGATTACGATCTAAGATTCCAATCCGAAAAGGTCTCCAGGATTGCCTAGGTCTCCTGTTCTGTTTCCGATGTTGATATGTCGCGGCAAGTCAACGCCTCTGGTGTCGCACAGCCGCAATGCTCCAGATGGGTGAAGAAACCTTCCCCAGGGACCAAAGGTGTCCAGCGACCTGCCAAACTGTGGGAGCTGTGAAATAGATCAGCTGGTAAATTAGGTTGGTCAGGAAGTTAAGGCGACCTAGGCTCGCTAGCTGTGGTCACACACGACCTTACAATTCCGCTGAAACCCACTCCGCTATGGAGTCAAAATGCCTAGCCAGGAGAGGGGCATTGCCCTCCGCGGCAACGCCGGTCCACACTTGTGACGCCACGTATCGTGTTGGGTAGCACCACAGCCTGAATCAAGGAGCCGGTCTCATTTACGGAGGATAACACTGGATGGAGATAACACTGGACGGAAAAGGAACGTGCGAATCCGAACCCGCCGCGGGCCGCGAACTCTAGGCTCGCCCCCCATTGTTTTTTTCACTCCCTGTTGCCCCTATGGCTCACCTGCTTTTTGTGCCGCTACTGATCCGCAAATCACTCTGCTTCGAAAAATCCTACCGAACAAAAGCATACTACAGAATCCAAGAACAGGACGGAGTCAAAAAAACGATCATGCCACTGGAACGCTACTTTATCGATTGGAAGCAACCCTTGTTGTGGTCCGCAGTCGACTGGCTGGCGGAGCATTATCGGTCGGGGCGGACATGGGATTTGAGTCGATGTATCATCGTTCTTCCTAGTTCTATGGCTGGGCGAAGGTTGATGGAATATTTGGCCGTGCGAGCCGACCAGGAGAGTTGGAATCTGTTACCTCCGCAGGTCTGTACTTTAGGGGCTCTGCCGGAACAACTCTACCGGGCTCAGCGTCCCATAGCGAGTGATATGGTGCAGGCGTTGGTTTGGACCGAAGCATTATTGCACGCTCCTGCTGCCGCATTGGAAGCATGGCTTTTGCAAATACCCGATAAGTCAAGAATCGATGAATGGTTGGAACTCGCCAAGAACCTGGCGACGATGCATCGGGAACTAGCCAGCGACGATCTCGATTTTGCTGCCGTTGCAAAATGGATTGAGCAAGAGAATTTGGCCCCGCTCACAGAGCTGAAGCGATGGCAAAGTTTAGCCTTGTTGCAAAAGGATTATTGGAAACGACTTGATCGTCTTGAATTATGGGATGCTCAAACAGCGCGGCGCGTTGCCTTGCAGAAAAAGGAACTGCACTGCACCAAAGAGATAATTTCACTGGGCAATGTCGATTTGAACTTGATCCAAAAGCGTTTACTGCAAGAGGTCGACGCGCGGGTTGTGGTATTGGTGGGCGCTCCGGAAAAATGGAGTTCAGGTTTTGACACGACCGGCGGTTTGATCGCCAAGACATGGCAGGGAATTGAAATTCCTATCGAGGATTCGCAAATCGATGTCGCCGGAAATCCAGCGGATCAGGCCGCCGCAGTGGCCGACACGCTAGATCGACTCTTAGAACGTTTCCAATCTCACGAGATCACTGTTGGTGTTCCCGACTCCAATTTGATTCCCTACATGCGGTTTCAGTTTGATCAATCGAAACTTGCAGTGCGTTATGGACCAGGTCATTCCGTCACCGAATCGCCCCCCTTCAAACTTTTGGTCGCACTGACAAGCTTTTTGCAAGCCGACCAATACACCCATTGGGCCAGCCTCCTGCGGCAGCCGGCCGTAGAGTCCTATCTGCGTTCAAAATTGAATTTACCCGACGATTGGTTAATTCAGATCGATCGTTTTTATCACGAGACGCTCCAGCGCGAAGTGCCAAGCGATAAATCCCCTCACCCAGAAAAGCGTTATGCGGATTGTCGACCGCTCACGATTCAAGTGGCAGATTGTTTGAAAGAGCTGGTGCTCCCTTTGCGAGGTTCGGCTCGACCCGTGCGGGAGTGGGTGCAACCGGCGGTGACGTTTTTTCAAAAGCTATTGGCCGATTTCGATTGGAATTCCAATCAGGCTAATGAGCACGTGTGGAGTGAAGGCTGTGCCATATTGAACGATCTTTTTTGCACCGCCAACACGATTCCGTCGGAAATTCAACTTCCGCTCGCCTGTGCGGAATGGTTTCGATGGCTGCTGCGACAGGCTGGTGCGATTCAAATATCAGAACCTCCGATCGCCGATGCGATCGAAATGCTCGGTTGGCTCGAGTTGGTTCTGGATGATGCTCCCGCTTTGGTGCTCACTGGTATGTCGCTCAACGTTGTCCCAGATAGCAGTCAAGGAGATACCTTCCTTCCCAATCAATTGAGAACTGCACTAGGTTTGATCGATAACGATCGGCGGTGGGCTCGCGATGCCTATGCGCTGATGGTTGCCACACAATCCAGAGAAGAGTTGCGGTTCGTCGTTGGTCGAATTGGGATTGATGGCGAACCGGTCATGCCGAGTCGACTCCTCTTCACCACGACAACCGAACACATTGGTTCGCGCGTCAATCATTTGTTGAAAGTGCGCTCGCGTTCAGGGTCCGATTCAAAACGAAGATCTTGGCAACCGCTCGATGAGGATGCCTTGTTCCCGATACCAGAAATCGTCGAGCCTCGTATTCCAACCGTTTTGTCGGTCACCGATTTTAAGAGCTACATGGTTTGTCCCTATCGGTACTATCTCGATCGCTTGCTTCGCTTGGAAGAATTGGATGATCGGCCGATCGAGCTCGACGCGCGTCGGTTCGGTACGCTGGTCCATGATTGTCTCGACAAGTTGATCGATGATCAAATGAAGAGTTGCCGGGATGCTGACAAAATATTTCTTTTTTTAAAGCGACATCTTGATACGCTCGTACGAGAACGTTTTGGAGCCACAAAATCGGCAGCTCTGGAAATACAGGTGGCACAAGCCGAACAGCGTTTACTGGCTTTTGCTGCAGTACAAGCGGAGCGGGCCGCGGAAGGCTGGACGATCCTGCACACGGAACTAAAAATCGAAGAAGGGGATGCGTTTTTTCCAGTGGAGGGAGAAGAGCCGATGAAGCTGAAAGGGAGAATCGATCGAATCGACTATCATCCCATGTCGGAAAAAATGGCGATTTGGGATTATAAGACCAGCGACTCTTATAAAGATCCTTTGGCGGCTCACTACAGCAGCAAAAAAGATGAATGGTACGATCTGCAACTCCCGCTGTATCGGCATATGATCGAAAAGTTTCGTAAAGGAAAAGAACTTGTCTTGGGATACATCACGCTTCCCCGAAAGCTGAGTGAGATCAAATTTCGAATCGCCGAATTTGAGAAATCCCATTTTGAGTCGGCAGATCGTAAAGCGACGGAAATTATCCGCAATATTCGGGCTGGGAAATTTGGGCCTCCCGTCTTTCCTGCCCCCTTCCCCACCGATCCTTATGCTGCCATTTGCCAGAACGACATCTTGCGACGCGGACCTCTGCAAGAGGTAAAACACTCATAAGTCCATCGCTTTAAAAAATAATATAAGTAATGATTTAAAGATAGAAGAATTTATTTATGGACATTGTACCCCATCAAGATGCCGTGTTGATTCGAGCTTCGGCTGGTACCGGTAAGACGTATCAACTTTCAACTCGCTTGCTCCAACTTTTGGTCTCTGATCAGCCAGTCGACAGGATATTGGCGACCACATTCACCCGAAAGGCGGCCGGTGAAATATTGGATCGAGTTCTGGAAAGGCTTGCGGAAGCGATCGAAAGTCCAAAAAAACTGCAGGAACTCAATGAAAGTTTGATCGGCCCTCAATTGAATGTCGCTCTATGTCAAAATCTTCTCAAAAAATTGACGATGCAACTGCATCGATTGAGAATCAGTACGCTGGACAGCTTCTTTTCGCAATTGGCGCGCGCGTACGCATTCGAACTGAGGCTCCCCGGCGGCTGGCAGATGATGGATCCGCAAAGGGAAATCGCCATTCGCCAACAAGCGATTCAGTCACTGTTGGATCAGCATGACCCAGTGCAATTGCGCACCCTGCTGAACCTCCTGGGCAAAGGGGAGTATTCGGCGGGTATCTTGCGTGAAATCGAAAATACTGTGGAAAACGGTGCATCCTTGGCTGGAATCACCACCGCAGATGCTTGGGAGAATCCAAGCGTTCCCAAGCCACCGGGGGATGGTGAATTGGAAGCGGCCATCGCCGCTCTGCAGCCCGGCGATCATTGGAATGTGTCTCTGAGCAAAGGTCTCACTAAACTCCAAGCTCAAATTCTGGATGGGGATTGGGAAGAGATCATTGCCGCATCTCTCATTCAAGCCACCAACAGTCCCAATCCAACCTACTACCGAGCCGCCATTCCAGAGGAAGTCGTTGCCGCGTTGCTGATCCTCCGCAAGCAAGCCCTTCACAGCGCTCTTTCGGTCTATCGCAACCAAACGACCAGCAGCCGCGAACTCCTGGAATCGTATCTCAATTATCTCGATATTCAAAAAAGTCAAATTCGTGAATGGACCTTTGAGGATATCAGTCGAAAACTAGCCCAATGGTTGAACGCAGGTCAATGGAACACTGAGCAGCTTGGTTTTCGTCTCGACTTCGCGATTGATCATCTCCTGCTCGATGAGTTTCAAGATACATCGCTGATTCAATGGGAAGTGCTCAAGCCGTTCGTTGAAAGTATCGATCGTCGACGAAAAGAAAAGCCTTGCAGTTTCTTCTGCGTGGGAGATACAAAACAAGCGATCTATGGCTGGCGCGGTGGTATCGCCGAATTATTTGACGAGGTCGAGAAGAATCTGGTCGATCTGCGAACACAACAGCTATCCAGCAGTCGCCGCAGTAGCCAGATTGTTCTGGAAACCGTCAATCAAGTATTCTCGAATCTCCATCAACATGAAGCGTATGGTCAAGGTGCGATCGAAGCTGAAAAATGGCTGGGGAGTTTCAAGACACACACAGCCCATCACTCAGATATGGCGGGTTACGTGCAGTTGTTTCAAGGAGAACTGACAGAGGAAACCAATTCGGGCGACCGCAAATTAGCCTTGCTGACCCAAGCGGCCGAAGATGTCGCGGCAATCGCTCAAAAATATCCTCAAGGCTCTATAGGTATCTTGGTCCGATCCAATAAAGAAGTCGGTTTGATGATGGACCTGCTTCGAAAATACAAATTGGATGTCAGTCAGGAAGGAGGTAATCCGCTGACCGACTCCGCTGCAGTCGAGGTGATCCTTTCGCTCTTGATGATTGCCGATCATCCTGGTCACTCCATCTCCGTATGGCATCTGCGGCAGTCACCACTGGCTAGCAAAATCGATCCGAATCTTCTAGCCTCGCCCGGCCAATTATCCTTAAAACTCAGGATCGAACTCACCGAACTTGGGCTCTCCAAGTTCTTGATCAAATACTGCAATTTGCTCGCCGAGCATTGCAATGAACGAGATCAACTCCGTTTAGAACAATTGATTCAGCAGGGCTTCGGATTCACATTGCATCATCATTCCCGCATCATGGCTTTCGTGGATTCGGTTCGCGCGCAAAAGGTGGCTTTGCCCCAGCCCGCTCAGGTCCGCGTGATGAATATTCACCAATCGAAAGGTCTCGAATTCGATTCGGTGTTCCTCCCGAATTTAAATGATTCTTTGACAGGACAGACGCCGCTGTTCGTTGCGATGCGAAAAGGCCCCACTGATCGGCCCAGTCAAGTCGTTCGGTATATGAAATCTGAAGTGCAATCGATGATCGATGACCAATGGCAAGAAGCTTTTCGCCGCGATGCTGGACTGAGAGTTTCGGAAAGCCTCTGTATTCTCTACGTCGCGATGACTCGAGCTAAGCACGCCCTCTACATGTACATAACGCCTATCAAAGAGACCAAAGAGACCAAATCGGATAAGACCCCCAAGAAAGAGCAGAAGTCTACGATGGCCTCGTTACTTCAGTCGACGCTGGTCCAAGCCCAGCAGAGAAGCGCCCAGAATCAAATCACCTATTTGGCCGGCGATGCACGCTGGTATGACAAATTAGTTGCTCCAGCCGACACGGAATCAAAGCGTCGACCGGCAAAGCAACAAGCTCTTATCGAGGGAGTCGAGCCGAGGCGAATTGCCAAGCCCAAGGCTCGTCAAGCTATTGAACGTGGCAGAAAAATGTTTGCCCATGCAGTGAAGCATCGACAACTGGATACTCCACTGGCACCCTCAAGTTTGGTTCGCGATGTGCAGCCAACGCTTTCCAAAGGTCATGAGAATAACAGCCGTCAGTCTTTGGGGGCGATCTTTGGAATGCAAACCGCATTGGCTGCTCTTGAAGGTACCGTTGTGCACGCATGGTTGGCCAAAGTACGCTGGTTTAATGACATGGCCGCATTGAATTCTCAGAAGCATGAGCTTGCCGTTGCTGCAATGGATCGCAGTCACTGGGGTATGTTAGACCTAGACGACCTATGGGCTCGGTTTAACAAGCATTTCGATTTTCCGCAGGTTCGCGCGATCTTCGACGCACAGCGGTATTCCAAAGTCGTTGGTCAATCTGGCCTACTTCAAGTCGAAAACGAACTGCGTTTCGCAACACTCCTCAAAGGACGTATGATCCAAGGTAGTGTCGATCGACTGGTGGTCGCTTCGCGAGATCAGCAAGCGACCTTCGCCGAGGTTCTCGATTTCAAAACGGATCGCTGGCATGGTCAATCTTCGAAAGCCGACTGGATCAAATCACAGGTTGAAAAGTATCGACCGCAGTTAACTGCCTACTCCGACGTCGTAGCCAAGAACTATCAACTTTCGGCGGTTCAAATTCGCACAACGCTGGTACTGCTGGATGTGGGCGAAGTTGCCGAACTGTCTAGCAATTCGATGTGATAGCGACCAACGATTTGAATCGCCTTTCTCATTGCGGCATGATCGATCGCATGAACTTCAATCGGGCGCCCGATTTCTGTCAACATGGTGAGCGTCAATTCGCCACCTAAATGCTGACGAAATTCTTCTAATCCATCGAAGATCGTTTGTTCCGAAAGCGCTGGATCATAGATGGGCAAGCCGAGATGACTCAACGTCTGCAAAGTGGCTTGTACTACAGTATCGGACAAACCATGGACAAGAGAGGAATAAACAACATCAACAGCGACACCGATGCTTACGGCCTCTCCATGTCGAATGCGATACTCGGTTAACGCTTCAAGCTTGTGTGCGGACCAGTGCCCAAAATCCAGCGGGCGGGCTTGGAGCATTTCAAAAGGATCACCACCGCGAGTGATATGATCTAAGTGCATCAGCACAGATAAGCGAATCGCTTCAGATGCTGCCGCCGCATTTCGTTGTGAAATGAGTTTGGCATTGCGATAGAGAAAATCAAAAGCGGAGGAGCTTTTGAGCAAAGAGACTTTGACCGCTTCGGAGAAGCCGCAGCGAAAATCGCGGTCGGGGAGCAACCGCAAAATTTCTTGATCATTGACTACTCCCCACGGTACCGCAAACGTTCCTTTCCAATTCTTTTTGTGGAACCAGTTCACGGCATTCTTAACGCCCACTCCCGAATCGGCTTGGGCAAGTGTCGTAGTAGGAACTCGCACCAAGCGAATTCCGCGATGAGCCAACGCGGCGGCGAACCCTACAGCATCCAACAACGCGCCGCCACCAATCGCCAACATATAACTGCGGCGATCTAGATTCGAAGCATTGATGCGTTCCAAGATCCGATCGATCCAAATCGGATCATTTTTGATTTCCTCTCCGCCAGGAATCACCTGCACTGGATCGGTCAATTCGATATGCGCACCGCTGCGTGCGAACAGATGTTCGATTTTGGTCGCTAGCGTAGGATTGGCTGTCGCCAATCCTTGGTCCACCCAGACTTGAACCCGCGCGATAGGGTGTGCAAGTGTATCGTGGCCCTCGGTTTCAAAAAGCTGACATAAGACGGGCCAATCTCTGCCAAAGCAGTCCTCCGTCATTCGCAAGCGATGCGTGAAGGGTACAGAGAAAGAGATATCCCACCGACGCGCGGCGTTCGGTTGATCATGGGGATGGCTCATACGGTCTCTTTCTCAGGATCAGGCAATGGTTCGATGGCGGGGAGGGACGCTGGATACCGACTATACAGTTCCCTTCGTCACCCAGTACCATATTAACCGTGGATGAAGGGGACGCCAAACCGGTACCGCTCCAAACCTTCGCAATTTTCTCGAAAATCAGCCCGAGACGGTTAGGAAATCGCATGAGACAACACGGACCCTGGAAGATTCGCGGTACGCAAGAAGTCTACCGAGATCCCTGGATTTCCCTGCAAGTGGATCAGGTCATCCGTCCAGACGGAAACGCAGGGACCTACTGTACGGTCCAGCTAAAGCCGGGTGTGTGCGTTGTCGCTATGGACGACCAGCGCCAGGTCTACCTCACCAAAGAGTTTCATTACGCAGTTGGACGCATAACGATCGAGGGCGTCAGCGGTGGAATTGAGGAGGGGGAGTCTCCCCTATCGACCGCAGAACGAGAGTTGAAAGAGGAATTAGGGATCAACGCCAAACGCTTCACCTCCCTGGGAATCGTCGATCCATTCACGGCCGCTATCCTCTCACCCACCGAGCTATTTCTGGCTGAGGATCTTTCCTTCGGCGAGGTTCAGCCTGAAGGGACCGAATTGATCGATCTGGTGAAAGCCCCTCTGGAAACCGCGTTGCAGTGGGTGGGCGATGGCACGATCACTCATGCCCCGTCTTGCGTCGCCTTGCTCAAGCTAGCGCTGGTTAACCGAAGTTAACGGCTTCCAAAACCCGCTTGGTCGCTTGCGATTTATTGAGCACGTAAAAGTGAATGCCGGGAACACCTTTGTCCAACAGCTCCCGCACCTGTTGTTGTGCGAACTCAACGCCTACTTCAAACTGCCATTGCTCGTCAACCTTCTGACTCAATCGCTCTACAAAGTGGGAAGGTAGTTTGGCTTTGCACAGCGAAGTGATCCGCTGTATTTGAGCCAAATTCGTCACCGGCAGTATGCCGGGAACAATGGGTACATCGATTCCGATGTCGCGACAATTTTGTTCGAAGCGGAAAAAATCCTCGTTCTCATAGAATAACTGAGTCACGATGATGTCTGCTCCCGCATCCACCTTCCGCTTGAGATTGACCAGATCTGTTTTTGCATCAACAGCTTCTTGATGAACTTCGGGATACCCCGCTACGGCGATGCCAAAATCCTTGAAGTCTGCTCGAATCAATTCGACGAGTTCATTTGCATACCGTAGTCCCCCTTCGATCGCGCGAAACTCTGTTTCGCCCTTGGGTGGATCGCCACGTAAGGCAACGATGTGACCGACACCGGCCTCAGCGGCGGCTCGGAGATAATCCTTCAATTGATCGACCGTCGAACCGACGCAGGTGAGGTGGCTGGCAACCGGCACCCGGAATTCACGATGGACAGCTTGTACCACTTGCAACGTGCGATCGCGCGTCGAACCACCCGCTCCATAGGTGCAGGTGAAAAAGTCTGGATGAAAAGTCATCAGCTCTCGGACGGCCTCTAGCAATGTTGCTATCCCCGCTTCGCTTTTTGGGGGAAACAATTCGAAGGAAAGGCCTTTCCGTTGGCCCGAAAAATAATTTGCCAGCTTCATGATCTTCTTGCTCAAAATCTACGGTTCTAACGGTCTACAGGTCTAGCGGTTAGGGTTGTATCGATCTTCGGCGTTCCAGCTCGACGATTGTAACGGTTTTCCGATGCAATGGTCTTCCACATTCGCGAGGCCCGAATGCGAATGCAAGCTCTTCCGAGGATCGCATCTCGCTGAATTATGGCTTACGGCTGCTGGTCGACTGGAATTTGGCTGCGAATATTTGCCAAATTCAAGGACCCGCCAAATGACGGTTTTTCATTCATCCGTTCAACCGCATGAACGGATGATATATTCACCCCCAAAATGCAACTTTTGTCAAGCTGTTCTACGGGGCAAAACGAGTTTGGCAGCAAATTTGCCATGCGATTTTGGTGGTCGTTGACACCTGCTCCAGTACATTTTCGTCGATTCCAACGGCTCGATTCGCCGGCGTTCTTACAAAGAGAGGAGGTCAGAGCAGCGATCGCGTTCCTCTTGGGTGAACCGGTACATGTCGTGGATCAGCTGGACGTCGCAGTGCCGTTGCTTCACATTTCTGCGACTGAACATTCGGGCTTGCGTAGCGATCATGACCTCAGGTGGAAGCGTGGTAACTTGTCCGAACAGACGGGCATAGTTGACGAAGCTGGGGACATTACTGGTTACAAATCCATACATCATGCTGCAGGCTCCAATCACCTTGCCTGTAAAGATACCCGTATTGATCGCAGTCTTGGAATAGTTACCCATAACACAGCCAAGAAACTGCATCCCCGTGGTCGCTTTGCCAGCAGGATATTCCATGTTGACAGTGCCATAGGTATTTTTCAAATCGCTGTTGCAAGTGCCTGCGCCCAAGTTGATCCAACTGCCCAGATAACTATGTCCCAAAAAACCGTGATGCTGTTTGTTGGAAAAAGGTTCTACAATCGAAGCTTCCACTTCACCTCCGATTTTTGTGGTGTGGCCGAGCGCGACAGCATCTTTGATGGCGGCATGTTCGAGTATCTTGCATTTGGGGCCCATATACACCGGACCGCGGAGTAGAGTGTAGGGGCCGACTTGCGCATCGCGATCGATCACGATCGGTCCTGCCTTCGCATCGATCACTAGATAATCCCCCAGCTTGACCCCTGGAGCGACGAAAAGGCCATCTTGCAATTGTTCATAACCTCCCTGTCGCAATCGATACTCCAGGTTCCGACCGAGAAGCGTCATGTGATGGGCGATGACTTCATGCGGCCAACGCAGGATTTCGAATTTTAGGTCGACCTGGTTGAACGAACTTGCGCTTTGAAGTAATTCGGTCATCCCGTCGTAGCCTGCTTGACGTATCTGCGACAACGACCAGGGAGGTCGAATGACCACTGCAACCTGGTCACCACACATCACAACGCTGCTTCCCGCGTTGCCGGCTGCCGCGGAGGCTTTCAGTAAGTTGACCAGTCGATCGACATAGCACATCGATGGAAGCAGCCGAGCATTAATCAACAAAGATGGCTGGCTGGTACCGGGTAAGTTCTCTGCATCCAGCGATATGATACCTGGAAAGTCCGCTTCTTGAATCGCTTTGAGATAGGGGCGGGACACGCCGATCAGTTGGCCGGTCTCTCCGGAAATAGCCGAAACCTTCCGAGATAACTCCACCAGCAGATCGAACAATTGATAACCACCACACTGCACCGCATAAGCTAATCGACCTGTGGTAATCGGGGCTAACGCATCGACACCGCGATCTTCGCAAACTACGATCATTTTTTCGCTCCTGCTATCCGCATGGGTTTCCTACCGTAGATGCCTGAAATCTCATCTGTATCGCGGGCTCAAATTTCAGCGGACTTCAAAAATCAGTCGCCGCTCGTTCTGCTCGTGCTCGCTCCAGAGCCTTTGTAACCTTCGGAGCTCTTCGATAAAATGAGGTGCTTGCTCCATAAGCTTGCCTTGATACTCCGCCATCTCAGCCGCCTCACTCATTTCGCTGGCCAGCAAGTATAACATTCGATGCTGCAGATAGGCAGCTTCCACCTGCGTGGAATACGTTAAAGAATGAAGGACAGGCGTTTGCAGATAACCATACGTTTCCTCCAGCAGGAATTGCCTCTGAAGTTCTTGGCGGACCTGTCTCAGCAAGGGCACCAGTTCACTCAGCGGCGCTAACTCACTCGGCAACGGTGCTTCACTGGGTGTTGTAACGTTGACAAGCCACCGTGCGAGTCGCTCCTGAGCTAGTTCGTAGTCGGGATTGACATCTTTGAGCTCTTGCAAAAAAGCTCGATTAATTGTCCATGTTACCATTGCTGCCTCGCTTGTGCAGGTTATTGAGCTTGCCAAGTGAGTTCAAGTTTTAGTAGCGAAGAATACACCATAGGGCTCGAACTCCATCTTTCCAGCCAATTTTTTTTCCCTGATCCCAAGAGCGGCGGTGGTAGCGGATATGTCGCTCGTAGAAGCGTATCTTTTGGCGTGCCAAGCGAATCGTTACTTCGATCTCAATACCGAATCTGTTTTCTCGTAACTTGGGAACGAGTTCCTGAATTAATTTTCTGGGGAATAGTTTATAGCAGGTCTCCACGTCCGAAAAGTAAAGTCCCGTTTTAATGCTCGTCAGAATACTGATGATTCTGTTCACTGCGTAATGCCAAAGTGGAGCGACGGGGCGATCTTGATGACCATAGCGAGTCCCGTAAACAACGTCTGCTTCTCCCTCAATGATCGGCTGGATCAAATAACGAAAGTCTTGGGGATCGTATTCCATATCGGCATCTTGGATAACGACGATGTCTCCTGTAGCTTGGCTAAAACCCGTTTTGATCGCAGCCCCTTTGCCTCGATTTTTTTCATGAAAAATGACTTTGGTTTTTGGCATCGCTTCGAATTGCTTCAACTTTTCTCGCGAACCATCTCGACTTCCATCATCGACCAAGATGATTTCGATCGGCAACCCTGAACTCCGTACTCGCTCTACGACCGATTCAATCGTATTGACTTCGTTATAGACGGGAATCACTACCGAGAGAAAGAAATTTTCGGGCAATTGGAAAATACCAAGCCTTCTCGCGGTGTCTTCACCCAGCCAGCTTGCGGCGGGATGAGTGGCAGGTGCGGAAGTAGCAGCAGGAGCGGTGCTGTTGCTCATCCCTTGCGGCCTTTCTTCCGGCTGAGGTGGAACCGGAATGGAAAATGGTTGTGGTACATCCGAAGAAGGCATAACGTCGGTTCTTTCTCTAGATCCGCTACCAATAAATTAATGGATGGTTTTTCATCTATCGCGATGCGCAGCAGTATGACGCAGTGCGACTAAAAGTATCCATGCAAGCTGTCAAGCACTCTCGCCCTATTTTTGTTTGATTTTCGTTGTGGAAAATATGTCAGTAACATGCTTGACTTTTCATTCCAGCTTGTCACAATCGCCCCAGTCACTTAGAGTGATTCGCAACTTGCTTCAGGATACATCACGGATGGCCTGTGGGCTACGGATGGCCTTTGCTTTTCAGTTTTCAGATTTCAGTTTTGAAGGCACTGAGTAGCCATAGCTTGGTCGGTTTGCTGGATGGAAGGCTTTGATTAAAACGATAATCGAGCGATGTAGAGCACCATCCAGATTGCACGATGTAGAGCATGATTTAGACTACGGGTCGTTTCAAATACCATCAGCCGACTGCCTTAGCCGCGGTTGCGCGAAAGCCACTAGCCGACGGCGTTAGCCGCAGTTTTCAGAGAGGAGCGAAAACTCATCCGATCAGCCATTAGCTGCGGTACTCTGGATTTTGCGGTACTCTGGATTTTGCGGTACTCTGGATTTTCGGATAGACTCTAAACCAACTCAGGGGATTCATCTGCCGATAGCCATCACGGATTCATAACGGCTACCGAAACATTGCCACTGTTGAAACATTGCCACTGTTGAAATGCAGGCTAAGTGGAAACTAAGCCTGATCTCAGCAGTGAAATCCACTCAGCAAATTTATCAGCACGGATTGAGTCGTGCTATCGTCTAACAGGACGTTTCATCAGCAGGGACCGCTGGTGCGTGCGGCATGATGCCGCTTTTTTCTTTTGGCTAGCGAAAGTCTCTCGATGGATTTTGCAAGGGCACAATGTCGCTCATATCTTCCAAACGTCCGACAACAACATGGATGACTCCGTTGCGATTCTCGAGCACACCATGAGCTAGCCACATGTTGGATTGTTTGGCGATTTTATAAAAACGTTCCCAGATTTCAACTTTGATCACCAGGTTGATCGATCCAGTTTCATCTTCCAAAGTAACAAATGTAATGCCTTTGGCGGTTCCCGGGCGTTGACGCAGTAAAACCATTCCAGCAACTGCGACATACTGACCATGTCGAAGTGAAGGTAATTGCGAGGCGGTTTTGATTCGACGCGTATTTAAAAAGTTGCGATAAAAAGAGAGTGGATGGCCGCGCAGGGATAAACCTGTGGTTTGGTAATCGGTAAAAACTTCTTCTTGTGGAGTCAAGGGACGGAGAGGTTCGGGGATCGCTTCATCTTCATCAGCGCCTGTCGATTCCAGCAAAGTTAACTTGCCTGCTGTTCGTTCTTGCGCTAACGATTGCCACATCGCAGCCCGCCGATGTCCGCTCAAGGAATTCAAAGCACCGGCTTCGGCGAGTTTTGTGAGCAGTCCCTGCCCTATCCCGGTGCGTTGTTGCAATTGGTTCACATCCAGATATCGTCCCCCTTGCCGTCTGTGGGCCACGATACGCCGCGCGAGTTCCTCAGGAATTCCCTGTACTTGATGCAAACCCAACCGCAATTGATATTCACGCTGCCAGCGTCTTCCGCCCGGTTTACGTATCGCTCCCGACAACGGCTCCAGGGTGCTTTCCCAATCGCTATGGTTCACATCGACTCCCGCTACGGTAACACCATGCCGCTGAGCGTCTTGAACTAATTGGGCAGGTGCATAGAATCCCAAGGGTTGGCTGTTGAGCAGTGCGGCGCAGAAAACGGCCGGATAGTGACACTTGATCCAAGCCGACACGTAAACCAACAAGGCAAAACTGGCAGCATGCGATTCGGGGAAGCCGTATTCGCCAAAGCCGCGAATTTGTGTGAACACACTTTCGGCGAATTGTTGAGTCAGGCCATTAGCCAACATTCCGTGAATAAGTTTCTGGCGAAAGCGATCGATGACTCCAGGGCGTCGCCAAGCCGCCATGGCGCGTCGCAGTTGGTCTGCTTCACCCGGTGTAAAGCCGGCGGCGACGACCGCTAAACGCATCGCTTGCTCTTGGAAAATGGGAACCCCCATCGTTTTCGTCAAGACTTGGGCAATCGCCGCGTTGGGGTATTGAGGTTGTTCGCCTGTTTGTCGAGCTTTCAGATAGGGATGTACCATTTGGCCTTGAATCGGACCGGGCCGAACAATGGCGACTTCGATCACCAAATCGTAATAACATTGAGGACGCAGTCGTGGCAACATACTCATCTGAGCGCGGCTTTCAATCTGAAAAACGCCTACCGTATCCGCCTGACTGATCATATCGTACACTTTGCGGTCCGCATGCGGGACAGTCGCTAGATTTAAGTCAACATCGTAATGTTGTCGCAGTAAATCAAAAGATCGATGGATTGCCGAGAGCATCCCTAGCGAGAGACAATCGACTTTCAGGATACCAAGTTCATCCAGGTCATCCTTATCCCACTGGATAACCGTTCGCCCTTCCATAGACGCATTTTCGATCGGGCAAAGTTCACACAGCCAACCTCGGGTCATCACCATGCCGCCGACATGTTGTGATAGATGGCGTGGAAAGCCAACTAAGTGTTGCACGACATACAGAAAACGTTTACCAAGTGGTGATTCGGGTTCCAGGCCCATTTCACGACAAACTTCAACCAGTCCTCCCGCTTCGCTGCGCGAGTCGACCGTTTTAGCGATGTTGTCGATTTTATCTTGTGAAATTCCAAGAGCTTTACCACTATCGCGAATGGCCGAGCGGGTGCGATAGGTGGTCACCGTCGCTGTCATGCCGGCGCGATAGCGTCCATATTTTTCATAGATATATTGCAGAACCTCTTCGCGGCGTTGATGTTCAAAGTCGACGTCGATATCGGGCGCTTCATTGCGTTCGCGACTGATGAAGCGTTCAAATAAAAGATCCAATTGAGCTGGATCGACCGAGGTAATACCGAGGCAAAAACAGACTACGCTATTGGCAGCCGAGCCGCGTCCTTGACAGAGAATCCCACGCTGCCGCGCGTAACGCACTAAATCCCAGACGGTCAAAAAATAAGCTTCGTATTGCAATTCCTCGATCAACTGCAGTTCATGTTGGATCAACTCTCGAATCTTGTCGGGGATACCAGCAGGGTAACGTTTCTCGGCACCTTTATGTGCCAAATATTTGAGATATTCGACCGGTGTATAACCTTCCGGTGCCAACTCAACAGGATACTCATATCTCAGTTGATCCAATCGGAACTGACACCGAGCAGCAACTTCATTCGTCCGCTCAATCGCCTGAGGAATCGATCGATAAAGACGCTGAATTTCCTCCAGGGGCCGCAAATAATGTTGACCATTGGCTGGACGTTGATGCCGAATCGCATCGACGGTGGTGCGAGCCCGAATCGCAGCGATGCAATCATGCAATATCATCCGCTCGGCCGCATGATATTGAACATCACCCCCAGCCAGTAAGGCAACACCGCTGGCTCGCGAAAGTTGAGCCAGTCGATCGATCTTGCTTCGATCATCAATGCCGCGTTGCAGTTCACACATCAGCGAACCATCAGCGCCGAAGATTTCTTTAAAAACTCCCAGCCACCGCAGCCAGTCCGCATCGCGGTCGACATCAAAATGAGCCGGTGGCCAGTTTCGGTCGGTCGTGGCAGGAAGTATCGATAAACGCTCCGGCAAACTGGGATGGTCGACTCCAGGTTTGCTTTCCACTCGCGAAGCAGTTGATTCTGCATGACGCTCATCGCCAGCATCTTCAAAATCATCAACCGCTAATGGAGCTAATGGCATCGGTTGACGTAAACATAGGCCAGCTTGCCAACCATCGGCATGCTCGGCAATATCCTGCCAAGTGAGTTGGCATTCTCCCTTGATCGCTCGCATGCGGCCGAGTGTTAGCAGGCGACAAAGCCGTCCATAGGCCGCTCGGTCTCGGGGCCAAACCAATACCGGTGGCCCATCGATCGGATGCAACTCGGCACCTACTATGTACGGAAATGCCGTCTCTTTAGCGACCGCGTATCCACGTACGATACCTGCTAACGTATTGCGATCGGTAATTGCCAAACCGCGATAGCCCAACTCGATCGCTCGCTCCACCAACTCATCAGCATGTGATGCTCCCTCAAGAAATGAGAAGTTCGATTTGCAGTGCAGTTCGGTGTAATCCATAGCATCCTACCTATATTGATCGTCATTCCCCAGTCAACCGTTGCGAATCGAGGTTGCTGCGAATCAATCGAAACTGCCGTGCAAGAACCATTCGTTGCTATCAAGTTGTCGAAAGAGCCACCACCATTGATATTGATCGGTTTCGACGCGATAGTAGTCGCGTCGTTGGCTCGGGCCACGCCACCAACCGCTTTCAATTCGTTCTGGCCCCCAGCAACGCACGATACGATGCAGTTTTCCTTGATAACCAAATTGAGCCGGTTCACCATCAGGAACGATCGAGATCACTTGGATCTTTTGTGGTTTCGCCAATAACTGCAAAGGTCGTCGCAGCGGATCTTCGGGGGTAGGTTCCGGACTGCGGCGTTCCCAACGTGCGATCAGTTTCTTAGTCGTACTCTGTTTTTCTCCCGAGGTCCTTCGGCCTGTCCAGGGACGGTAGCGAATGGTCTGCTCGGGCAAAGCATCTCCTTCCATCACCGGTTGTAAAACTTGATTGCGCCCCAAGCGACCGCTGAGCGTGTCGAGGAATAAACCCAATTGTTGCCGATGTTTAACCGTATCGCTTTCGAACAGTTGAGGTTGTTGCCAGACCAATGGTTCAGCCAGCATCACTTGGAGCGTGACATGTTCGATAGCAGCGGGCTCTTCCCAGTGTCGTTCCAGTTGGCTAGCCAATAAGGCATGAATATGTTGAGCATCTGCGGAGGGGCGAAATAGGCCAAGCTGCAGCAAGCGTGGAGAGTTTTCCGTTCCACGCAAGCAGCATTGCAATCGCAAAGCCCCTTTTCCTTGTCGCTTCAGTTTATGGGTTAGTTCCAAAATCATCTGCCGCAGCAATTCGCTCAGGGAATCTTGGCGATCGGTGGGATACTCCAGGCGTTGTTCAAGATAAAAATCTGGAAGAGGACGCCAAGCGGGAAATGTCTCCGGGACCTCTCCCAATATTTGCGCTAGGCGGATCGGTACCTCGTCTCCTAAACGCGATGCTAAACTATGGCGAGGGAGTTGTAATAATTCACCAATCGTATGAATACCGAGACGCTGCAGCTTTTGAACGGCCGGCCAGGATAAGCGTAACGCTTCGACAGGTAATGGGGCGAGATAATCGTGCGCAAGCGATTCGGTGGCTGTCGCTAAAATAGAAGTATTCGAGTGGATTCGCCAGCCGTAACGACTCAAGCCCCAAGCAGCTCCAACCGTAGGGGCGATAGCGATCACAGCTTGATATCCATGGCTGTTGAACCAATCATTCAATTGTTGGGCAAGTTGTTCTTCACCTCCGAATAGATGGCCTAAGCCGCGGATATCCAACATCAAGCCTTGTGGCTGAAAGAGAGCGATACCTGCCCAAGGCTTGGCATCTAAAGGTTCCAGGCCAACAATCGGACTAAAGCGTTGAGCTTCTTCGGCAAGTTGGCAGAGGCATTCCAGATCTTCTTGGGGATCATGTTCGACAATTTGAAGTTGGGATGCCGGCGAAACTGGATGGTTATGCTGGCCAGCAACACGCGCAGCGCGCTGGCTCAAGCTTATTGCCTCACTGAGCGACATTTGAGGACGGATCCCGATCGAGCGCGCGGTTCGACAAGCGGCTGCAACAATCAAGCCACGGCGAGCATCACGCGCTGACAGCACAAGCGGAGTTTGGGCTGGTTGGTTTGGTGATGCACTGTTGGGAACTGTCGTGGTGGGAACTGTCGTGGTGGGAGCGGTCTGGAGGTGTGTGGCAGTACGGAGCTGCGGAAGATTCGTTTTTAGGGGATTGGTTTTTAGGGGGGCAGGCGACGGTTCCTGATGGAGCGTTAACGGCGGTTGCAGCAGTGTTTGTACGCGTTGGCATGGCCAGTTGGGCAGCCATGCGCTGAGTATACGAGCTGGTTGGCATGTCGCCATAGGAATCATTCCTCATAGGCCCTGGCTTGGACGCCGGGTATTTGGATTGGGGCTGAGCTTGCGATGCAATTTGGGGGGCAGAAATTTCGCGAATCCACGTCGTTTTTACCGTAGAGGGGAGCGATTGGTGAGGTGAAGAGAAAATGGATTGAGGAAGTGGTTGGCGTGATGGATGGCCCAGTTCCAACCATATCGATTGTCGTTTGTAGCCACCATACCCCGCTCCACTGCGACAACGCACTAAGTCCACTTGGACATAACGGCCCGAATGAGGTTCGGTCGACGCAGAGTGAAGTGCTGATGACGTTTTGGAAAAATCGAGATGAGAAGCAGGGCGAACTTGCCATTGCACATCAGCCCAACTCGGGCGATTGCGCGTGCGATTGTGCCGAAGCAACATACCGAGTGTGCCACCTGTTTCAGCCGCTAATTGCAAACGCCGCGCAAGACGATCATCCATTTCGTCCGGTAAATGGCTCCATACCGAACCTACCGCGCTGCAACGCAATGCTTGGTCTAAACTCCACCAACCATCTTCACGCGAAGTCGGACGTACAACAATCAATCGCTTTAAATCAACACCCAATGCAATCGCCGCAGATGGATAAAACGTATGCTCCCAATCGATCACCACCAAGGCTTTACCTTCACGCATCGCAGCAATCGCAGAAAGCATCGCTAAACTTCCTGCCGCTCCACCTGCACCAGAGTAAAACCATTCCACTAGACAACCCGGTTCATAGCCACCACCAGGTAACAATCGCTCCAAACCCGGACAACCGGAAACGATATAGTCAGGATGAAGCGAAGTAGATACGCGCTCCTCAGACAATATCGCACCTGACGCCGATGCGCTCTTGTCAACAGTCGCCTCAACACAGTCTAGACTCGGTTGCTGCGCTGTTTGTATTTGACCTGAACGGCCAAGTCCCAAGCCACGCGAGAGCTGCCGTAAATGAGACGCTAAACGCGCCGTAGCATCGGCCGCTTCCGCCTTGGAACGAATCAAACGCTGATCGTCTGTAACCGAAATCAATTCCGCAACCTCATGCGGAGAAGATTTTTCTGGAGCCTGCTTTTTTTGCAGACCAGGTTTTTTCTGCAGACCAGGTTTTTTTGGCTGAGCAGGGTTTTGTGGAGTAACGGACTTTTTATGAAGAGCGTTCTGCCCATGCAGATCCGCCTCAAAAAGGGCAGCCTCATGATCGATCGATATGTGTTCAAAAGAAATGTATTCTTCTGTTAACATAATAAATTTGTCCACAAGTTCTATAAGTCCGAGTTTATTCTATGGTTTATCTGCTCTAGTGTCCATTATTCTGGATCAAAAGTTCACTTTTTTTCGTTAATATAGGTAGGAAAACGGCTCGTTTCTCTCGGTTTTAACCGATTCTAGGCTCTAGCGGATCTCTCGGGTCTTGTTCACTAGTTCGCTTTGAGGTGAACGGATGGATCTGTGTGAAATTCTCTCGGCCAGCCCCACCCGCTCATGACACCTAATATCCTCAGACCCCGGACACCTTTGGTCCGTCACCGCCAGAAAATGGCAAAAAGAAATCTACCAAGGAATCGGTCAGGCCTAAAAAGAAAGCACCTCACACCCCTCACGCCCACACCCGCCAAGACTCGGGCGCCACTCAGCGCAACACCAACGCTCAAGATTCAGAGCGACTCAGACAAGCCAATACGCGCTTAGTAAGCCACGGCAACAAACCCAAAATCGTAAACGCCAATGCCATCTGCCAACTCAAGATTTGTCCCAAATCTCCCGAACCAAGCGCCTTCAAACTCGGTAGCGTTGAACCTGCATAGATATACGCAATCGTCCCCGGAAGCATTCCCAGTTGACTGACCCACCAGAACGTTCTCAAGCGAATTTGGGTCAATCCCATCACAATGTTGACCAGAAAAAAGGGAACCGCCGGTATCAATCGCAAACTAAATAAATAGTAGGCTCCCTCGCGCGCAAACGCAGCTTGCACCTTTTCTATCTGCGGATGCTTCATCGCTAACACTCGATCGCGCAAAATATATCGACTGAGACAGAGCATCAACGTCGCACCAGCCGTTGAACCGAAACTTACCACCAACGTTCCTTGCCATAATCCAAAATACCATCCATACGCCAACGATAAGAACGCTGCGCCCGGCGTAAGTCCAGATACCAAGATGTAAACCAGCAACCCCACCACGACAACAAGCACAGGATAGCTAATTTGCATTTGACGCAAATGCGTTTCGGTCGATATCAAGCTTTCAAGAAGAGTGTCGCGATAAACAGCAAACGCAGTTCCCACTAAAATCAAAATCAACAAAAGTAGAAACCAACTCCCCAGCGACTTCGCGCGAGAAACTTTCGCTGTCGAGACAGGGGGCAAATCGGCGTCGCCCCATTCGGAAGATGGCATCGCTGTGGTTCCTAGGCACTGAACTCCTACCGGGGCGACTCTCAGCTAAACCGGCACTTACCGCTCTTAAAGCCCTACTGCTCTTAAAGCCCTACCGCTGTTGCAGCCCTACTGCTGTTGCAGCCCTACTGCTGTTGCAGCCCTACTGCTGTTGCAGCCCTACTGCGCTCATGGGCCTATCGGTTTTCATACTTCTGCAGGAAAAATAGGGCCCAATATGCGACTGGCCCCCTTGTCCATGTCATCTCCGTCCCCCCCGCTCTCGGTTCTCAGACCAAGCCCGTTGGGGAGCGTGCACAGGCACGCCTGAAATGTGATGGATCAAGTGGGCCAGCAGACGCAGATCCAAAGCTGGACCCGCAAAACGGCCTATCAATGTGCAAGACTACAGATTCTTGTTCACGCTGCTCCACTGGTCGGTCGGCGGAAGCAATCCGAATCCAATCACTTCATCGCGCAGCTTGCAGAGATGACCATAAGATACACGCAAGTCATTCATCTCGGCCTCTGTACCGGTCGGCATCTTGTAGTGCACACCACTGGCATCCAAGGTTGTCTCCATCGCCATCAAGATGTGTTTGAATTCTCCCGAATTCACATACGATCCACTTGGCCAAGGAAACTCATCGCCTCCCATGGCCGCGCGAACCATCGCCACGGATTGATGCGAAGGGCTTTGGAAGGACGAGCGGCCGCGCAATTGAATGATCGCTTTGCCACCTTGGACAACATGGCCCTTCAAAGCCGTCCATTGCTCATTCGTGAGTTGATCGGTCCCGATCAAGCTGCTGAGCGGTTTGCCAGAAATCTTGGTCGTCGATGCGAAGACCGCCATCTGCTCGCCGTGACCACCATAGGTTCGGCAACCCGTAACTTCATCTTGAGCCACTTTAAAGTGTTGTGCCAAAGCGGTCTGTAAACGTGTGCTATCCAATGCGGCCAAGGTACTAATCTTCTCAGGGGCGAGGCCCGAATGCACCAAGGCAATCAAACCAGTGATGTCGGCTGGATTGAAAATGATCACAACAAATTTTACATCAGGGCAATAAGCTCGCAGATCTTTGCCCAATTGAGCCGCAATCTCGGCGTTGCCCCGCAGTAGATCTTCACGAGTCATTCCATCTTTGCGAGGTGCCCCCCCGGAGGAAATCACATACTTAGCACCCGTTAAGGCTTCCTTAATATCTGTCGTCCAGGTGACTCGAGCACCGGGATAAGCACAGTGATAGATTTCCTCGGTAGCTCCTTTCAGGCCCGGTTCAAAGGGGTCATAACCGCAAACGTTGGGCGTCAAACCCATGGTCAGAGCCGTTTGCATTAAGTTGGAACCGATCATTCCTCCAGCACCCAAGATGACTAATTTATCGTTGCACAAATACTTCATCGGAGAGATTCCTATAAACAGCGTCCAGCGACGGAAAAAAGTTTTTTCAACCACGCACATTTCCCAAACCACGCTTGATCGTATCTCTAAGGCGCATGGGTGACAAGTCGGGCAAAAAGCCTGGAAAAAAGGCCAAATTCAGAGATCAAATCGATGGCGGTCCCAATTCCTTCCAGGCGTTTGCTCCCCAATAAACGCCTCATCGCAGCCTCCGCTTTTGTCTCCAATAAAATGCTACGTTACATCAATTGAGCGTTCCAAGGACCATAGTCCGCACCACTTAATCCGTTTTTGCCGGCGGTGACGATTCTAGGGCCCATTTCCCATTGAGTCTTTTGCATGTTTGGTTTTGAACTGGCGATCATGTTTCTGATGATCGCAGTGAATAGCATATTTGCCGGTTACGAAATCGCCCTGGCCTCCATCTCCGTAGGGAGATTAAAGCAGTTGGTACAGAGGCATATCGCCGGCGCAAACGCTGCCCTCTACATGAAAGAAAACATGGAGGCTAGTCTCGCGGTTGTACAGCTCGGTATTACCCTGGTCGGCGCGATTGCGGCAGCTGTCGGTGGGGCCAGTGCGGAGGAAAAACTCGCCCCGATGTTCGTGCAGCTTTTCGGCCTCTCCGATCGCTGGGCCGAAGCTCTAGCTATTATCACCGTGGTTCTCCCGTTGACAGTGATCACGATCATCGCCGGTGAATTGATCCCCAAAGTCTTTGCACTGCGGAATGCCGAATGGGTATGTCTCAAGCTTTCCGCAGCCATGCGCTGGTTCCTCTTCAGTGTCTGGCCAGCCGTCTGGCTTTTTGAGGCTATTGTTATGGGGATCATGTCCTTTGGCGAACGTCATCGACTCTCCAAGGGACAGCCTGGATCGGATCAAGAATTAGCCCAGTTACAAGATCTGCGCGGCATCGCTGCCCTCGCTCGAGCGTCCAGAGTCATTGGTCATCAAGAAGAACGCATCATTCACAACGCGACCGAAATGCCCTCTCGGCCGGTCCGTGATATCATGCTCTGCCTCGATGAGATCACCACGCTCGATGTCACAGGCTCGCTGGCCGATCATTTGACGCAGTCGCATCTCGACATGCATACCCGCTTTCCCGTGATATCCAATAAAGATAATCCACAGTCGATCATCGGCTATGTGAATGTCAAAGATATCGTCGCCGCACTGCATCAGAACTCGCAAAAGTCATCTGTGCTTTCCATCCTCAGGCCTCTCCCATCCTTCAATGAATGCTTACCAGTCGCCTCGTGTCTCGAGCAAATGATGCGCGAACATACCCATATCGCACTGGTTCGAGGTGATGCGAACCGAATTTTGGGAATGGTGACCTTAGAGGATATCTTGGAAGAATTGGTTGGTGAGATCGGGGACGAGTACGATCGCTTGCCATTCCATATCAGCGGTACGGAAAAGAACTGGATCGTCGGTGGCGGCTTATCACTCGAAAAATTTCAAAGCGTCACACAAACCGATCTGCAGCAAATCAGTTGTCATCCACAAGCCAAAAATGTCAACGAATGGATTTGCTGTGAGTTGAGAAATCTGGGTGAGTTACGGGGTGGCGAAGCGATCGAAAAAGTAGGCTTGCGGGTTGCCGTAAGAAAAGTCCGCCGGCAAAAAGTCCAAGAAGCCTACATTACCAAATTGGTTTAAGCTCTCACGATTTGCCTTTTTTGCGGACGACGATTCGGCGAATATCCATGATGGCAACCCCTTTTTTCGAAGTGGGCCGGACCTCAAGAGTGTAGGTTCCCGCGGCAAGCTCTCCCACATCCAGCGTCAACAAAATCATTTTCTGAAAATGGCCCGTATCCTGCACGACAAAGGGTACTTTCTTGTCGCCGATACGAATCTCGACCTCCGATCCTCCACCAGCTCCACAACCTTGTTGAATTTCAATCTCATACTTGCCCGCTGCTGGAATTGTCAAATCCCAGTCAGCCCAATCTCCCACTTCCGTCCAATATCCGAGAACATTTTTGTACGGTTCTGGTTCGTAGCGCAATCGCGTCCCATGCACTCGCGCGTCTCGGGCTTGCAATCGAATCTCACCATCGGCCGGAGTAACCTGCGGTGTCTTGCCGGCCACCGCTTGGTTCATCCCTTTTCGCCAATCCTGCCAACCCTCGGCCGTTAGTGTCGCCGTTGAACCAACTTGCCATTTCGATGGATCCTTGTCGATGTACAACGCACGATGCAAGGCGGGATCAAAATCGGGATTGGGACGCAGCATTTGCGCACCGACCTGTTGCCGCCACCGCTGCAATTCCCCCGCAAGTCGCTGAGCGATCTCGCGATTATTGCCCGCGACATTTTTCGACTCTCCAACGTCGCTCTCCAAGTCGTATAATTCCAACGCTTGATCTTCAAGTTGCTCAATCAACTTCCATTTTCCTTGCCTGATCGCGGATGCTGGACGGCCACCTTGGTTGGTGTAGTTGGGAAAGTGCCAGAAAAAGGTTCGCTCCGCTGTGGGAATGTCGCCTGTGCACAATGGAATTAAGTTAACGCCATCCAGTGGGCCAGTGACTTTCCCAGCTTCAATCCCTGCCGCACTCAATAAGGTCGGTACCATATCGAGCAACGAAACGGGCGTGTCAATTACCTGAGAGCCTTTGATTTTCTTGGGCCAACGTACAATCAATGGTTCGCGAACACCACCTTCATAGAGATAGCCTTTACCTGCCCGATAAGGCCCACAATGTGTCGCTGGCGTACCAGGAAACTCCAGTACATGCAGACCGCCATTATCGCTGGTAAAAATCACAATCGTATTTTCTGACAAACCGAGCGTCTCAAGTTTATCGAGGACACGACCCACTGCATCATCCATCGTTTCCATCATGGCTGCGTAAGTTGGATGAAAGGCATTCTTATTTTTTTCAATCAATTCCTCCTGGGCTCCCAGTGGAATATGCGGTGTGTTGTGAGGTACGTAACAGAAAAAAGGCGCCGCTCGGTTCTCTTCAATAAACTTCTCGACCGCAGCAGTTACCTCATATTCACCCTTGCCACCCTCGGTTGCCGAAGGTGGAGTGTTAGCCTTCGGAGCAACGATCACATCAAAGCCTTGTGCTTGCGGACCAAAACGCCCATTGCCCAAATGCCACTTTCCAAATAAACCGGTCTTGTAACCAGCCTGTTTGAGCAATTCGGCGATCGTCACTTCTTCCAGTGGAAGCTGTCCTTGAATAATCGGTTGCAATAACTTTTGTGAACTAGCATCCGCTCGACCATTCAAAAAATTTGTCAACTGCAAGCGAGCCGGATAGAGCCCCGTCATCAAGCCTGCACGCGACGGAGAACAAATCGGCTGGGCCGTATACGCGCAAGTGAAGCGAATTCCTTCTTGCGCCAAGCGATCTAAACGCGGTGTATGATGTTCCGCTCGGCCATAGCAACCTAGATCGTACACGCCCAAATCGTCAGCAAAAAAAAGAACGATGTTGGGCGGTGCTTGCGGACTTGGGCCAGGCTGAGGACCCTCCGATTTTCCCTGAACACTCAACAAATGGATCAGCAAGATAACAAGAGACACAAGCTTTAGGTTTCGTAGGTCCCTACGAATCAAACAGAGTAGTGAATACAAAGAACTCACTCCTTGGTGCGAGGTGCTAGGCGAGATATCCCAACGGGGAGCTTAGATTACGATGAAGAACAAGATGGCGAAATAATGACAAGCGCTCGCCATAATCACCATAACATGCCAGACCGGATGAAAATACCAGGAGCGATGGTCGTGGTGCAAAAATATCGTGCCGATGGTATACAAAAGACCGCCAACTGCCATCGAACCAAAACATGCCCACGGCACATGTCGGAATAAAACCATCGCCGGGCCCCACCCCAGCAGAAGATAAAAGGTGGGAACCATCGTATTGATGCGATGCTTGGCAATCACTTTGGAATAAAACCCAAGACCAGCCAGAGTCCAAACGCCTACCATCGTAAAGATGCGTTCCAGACCCGCTGTATAACCATAAATGAACGGCGCGTAGGTGCCAGCGATCAATAAAAAGATAACGCCTTGATCCCAAGCCCGCATGCGAGCTCTCATCCCCGGATTGCGAACGGCATGGGATAAAGTGGAAAACAAATA
Organism: Pirellulaceae bacterium; assembly: GCA_044359485.1. Classification (GTDB taxonomy): domain Bacteria; phylum Planctomycetota; class Planctomycetia; order Pirellulales; family Pirellulaceae; genus JAFLCP01. The sequence goes on from JBIKMB010000014.1 coordinate 40,074, forward strand.
AACCGCAGACAAACTGGCACCGTAGGCCAAGCAAACCCAAGTTAACTCCGGATGCTTTTTATCCGCTAACCAAAGCATGGCAACTACGGCAGGCAAACTCAGCAAAAAGCCCCCGCCATGAGTGATGGTATTCCACGTTTCCGTGAACGCCGTATCTTCATTCCATTCTCTGGACACTTAGTTCACTCCTCTCCCGGTAAATAATATTAGCATCGATGAATGAAGAGCCTATCCGAAAACCCCGACCAACTCGAAGGCGGTTCATGGCTCATCGGATTGACTCTGCGCTCCTGTAGGAAAACCGCGGCTAACGCCGTCGGCTAATGTTTTTCGGATAGGCTCTAAGTCTCCGCGACAGGTTTCTCCGTCACACGACTCAGTCTCCGTCACACGACTCAGTCTCCGTCACAACGCAACCTTCAGTTTAACTCAAATCGTTCGATTTGCCCAATAGCTTTCTCGGCGGTCCAATGACAGCAAAGCAATGAATTTGGGGCAAGGTAACGGGCGCTGGGGCGTGCTCCCTTTTGCCCATAAAGAGCTCGAAATCGCCCAAGTTACGCTTCCCACAACGCTCATTTTCATTTCTACTTCGCTCCAGTTAATCCTACGCACTGAGCAGGTACGTGACCGGTATTTAAATTATTTTTTTACTATGGAATCTTCTCAAAATATTCCCGCTTTTGATGACTACTGGTTGAAAATACCCGAACGTCAGCGGCAGGCGTTCCTCGTGCGGACGGCAGAACTATTGCATCGATACGGAACCCCTTCCCATCGTTTAGAGCGTGTGATGGTCGAGTTTTCCAATACACTGGCGACGCCGAGCGTCTATCTTTACACACCGACCGCCCTGTTGGTTTCTTTCGGAACTGGAGATCAAGAACGCACTTTGCTGCGACGCGTCGATGCGGGTGAAGTGGATGCCAGTAAATTGTTTGAATTCGATGAAATTCTGGAGGAAGTCGAGGCGCGGCGACTCGATTTGAACAGCGCACTGGCTCGCATGGAAATGGTCGCCGCAGCTCCGCCACCCTACGGCTGGCTGGCGACCTCGGCTGCTTGCAGTGTCGCTTGCGGAGTTGTCGCCGTTTTGTTCGGAGCGGGAGCTGTCGAGGTCTTGGTCGCTTTGAGCTTAGGCTTATTGTTGGCCATGGTCGAGCCGCTGTTTACAAAGTTCGGTGGCGAAAATGGGCTCTTCTCTCCCGTGGCTGGTTTTTTTGCAGCGACGGTGTCGTTGTTAATCGCCAAGTTTATTGCTCCTCTCGATGATCGTTTAGCCACATTAGCATCGGTCGTGATCCTCTTGCCTGGATTGCAATTGACGGTCGCATTGACCGAATTGGCGATGGGGCATTTATCGGCTGGGGTCGCTCGAACCGCAGGTGCCATCACCAAATTACTCACGCTCGTTGTCGGCGTGGCCCTGGCATGGCGCATGTTTGGCGGCTATCGCAATATCCCTTCAGAAGTACTCTGGCCATTGTCCGCTTGGGCTTGGTGGTTCGCGGTGCTCGCCGCACCGATCGCGTTCGCGGTATTGTTTCGAGCTCGCGCCAAGCAATGGCCGGTAATTTTCTGTATCAGTGTTGTGGGCTTCGCGGCATCCTATTTTGGTGGCGAAGTAGCGGGTGGTGAATTCGGAGCATTTCTCGGAGCATTTGCGGTAGGCTGTGGCTCCAATCTCTATGCTCGGATTTACAATCGGCCAGCTCTCATCCCTTTAAACCCAAGCATGCTCATTCTGGTACCAGGTTCACTAGGCTATCGCAGTTTTACCGCGCTGGTAAACCGCGAAACGGTAGCCGGTATCGATTTCGCTTTTTCCATGTTGATGATCGCTATCGCCTTGGTCGGTGGCTTGCTGGCATCCACAACCGCCCTCCCCCCTCGGCGCAACCTATAGATTTGCAAACCAACTTCTCAAGCAGACTTTCCATCCGCGAGTGAACCGCTGCTTGTGGAAGCGCTGTTTTCTGTTGCAAGCGAAAATCGCTTCGGCAAAATCAGGTAAAGAATCGTACCCATACCGATAGCAATAACGAGTAATCCTGATCCGACCAGCATGGTAATGATAAAACCGCCAAACTCGGTATCAATGCTGGCCGACTGCAGATCATTCATCTCAGTCGCCTGCCCCAAATAGGCGGTCACTTCGAAAGCGATGACCCCAAGGATGATGTGCAAGACGGGAAAAAATTGCAGCAGCGCCACAAGAATCGCTCCAACGATTAAATGCTTTCCTGCTGTAGGCCAAATCGCGATCAGCAGCCAGCCAGGAATCAGCAGTGCCAGCGTCGCGCATAGAACCCCTATCGACCCCGCCTTGTCTAACAGATCCCAGCCAAAGAGCATTGGCAAAATCATATTGGCCATAAAAACAAATGGCCAAACAATCAGCAGGATCACCTTGAGGTTCTTAGGTTTCTTGCTCTCTGATATCGGTCCACTTACAGCGCTGGGAGCAAGATAGGGATTGGTTTCAGCATTCATGAATAGGACTAAGTTTAGAGATAGAATAGCATCTTATCTATGCGTGGACTGAGCCAAACTCGCCGAATCGATCGAATCTATTGTATCACAATCGCGGCCAAGATGTAGTCAATATTTATACGTACAATTGTACGTATACGAGAATCGACCGAAGAATAGCCGGCGAGTAATCGACCGATGCAACGGGAAGCATCAGTCCGAGGGCAGAACCTCAGAGCAACAGCGACTTTCATTGGCTTCTCGAACGGTATCGAGAGCATATAAAATTTCAATGGACACTTAGGCCATTTCTCAAGAGCCGAGGTTGACTGTTCGGGGAGTATCCGAATGCTGACAGGCTACCTATCGGCATTATTCGCTTTTGTAGGTGAGTTTGCCGATGAAGTCGGATGTTTGCCAGAGCATCGTCGTCTTGTCGACAGAACCGCTCGCGAGGTATGTACCATCCGGCGAAAAAGCTACCGTCGGAATAAATTTCGTGTGAGCATTCCAACTAGCGACCAATTTTTTTTCTTTCAAGGACAAAACTTTGATACCTTTGAGGCAGCCCACAGCGACATAGTCCTGGTTCGGATGAAACGCGATAGCATAGGCACCGTCGGCATCCACTTTTGTCTCCCACTCTAGGCTGTTGGTCGCAAGATCGTGCACCTTCAAGTGGCCCGCACTATCCACCGAGGCCAGTTTAGATTCGTCCAGAGAAAATGCGATGCCGCGAATCGCCTTCTTGTGCTCGATCGCGAACGAGTGAATATCGCCATTTTCATGAGCATACAGTTTAACGATCGGTTTTTGCTGTTCCGTATGTTCCGCCAACGCGATCCATTTAGACGAGATGGCATGGGTCCCCTCAATCGAATTGAAGCGAGTTTTTTTCTGCCAAATGGGCTCTGCCTTGCCAATGGATACTCTTGCCAATACGGTTTCATCAATCATCGTGATAGCATCGGCTTGATTGATGGGATGATAAAAGTTGGAAATGTTCCAAACACAATCAACGGGTTTGGGATCCAATATCGAATCATCAAAACAAGCCAGGCCTTTATCTTGCTTGGCCACCAAAATACGGCGATGACCGCTGTCAATACATGCAAACGCAAAGCCATTGTCTGTGCCATCGCTCAATGAACCCGACTTCATGAGCGGCTTGTTGGGTTCGGTTTTCGAAAGCGTCACTTGATTCAAATCAACGACGACGAAACTTTTCCCATCCCTCAAGAATTCAACATCCGTGACTTCCGTATTGGAGTTTAGGGTCATTAATGGAACAAGAATAACCTCTTTCGATCCACAGGAGGTGCACGCGGTCAATACAATCATTAAAAACGGCAAAAGACGCCAAGGCGGATACATTTGCAAATCCATCAAACGGCAGGCAAGAAAATCGGGCTTGAAACCTTCGTTGAACTGATATGGCAATTTAGAGCCACTCCAAAAAACCGAAACCGTGACTAACGCTAGAACGGCCAAGGGTTTTCAGGCGGACTAACAGCATGCCACCATCCCTGCAACCGCCGATAGCCTTTGGGCAAATCGTGTTTGTTTTTCGGGGCATTCTCAAGCAGCGTGCGATCCAAAATCGAGTTTTGGTTTCAGCGGTTACATAAAAGTAAGATAGGACAACATTTCAATTCGTCCATTTTTGAGTTCAAAATTCATCGATTTTGAATCAACAGTTCGAATGCGGAACGATTCTCCTTCAGCGCCATGACAATATCTTGAGGTATCGCGCCATCTTCCAGCAAACACCAACCCGTAAATTCCTTACTTTGACAAAGTTTCAAAAGCGGAAATAGCTCTTTCCAAGGATATTTGTTCTGGCCCTCACGCAAATCGTGAATATGTACAGTACCCATTCGCTTGTCGAGCATTTTAAAATTGGCTTCGAATCCAGCGCCGTTTAGATCCGCCGGATTGCAGTTCCAGCAAACGACCACGTTGGGATGATCGGCAATATCCATAATGGTTTTCATATTGGGGATTTCTTGGGTCCCCGCACCATGAACTTCCACTCGTATTTGGATGCCAAACTCTGCTGCGTACTTTCCGACAACCAACAGAGATTTGCCGATCTGTTCCAGCGTTTTTTCAACTGGAACCTCTTTCGGCAATCCGTTCGGCCGCACTTTGACTCCACTCCCCCCCACCTCGCGACAAAGATCAACCCACGCTTTGGTCTCATCGATATTCTTTTGCACTACAGCAGGATCGACCGCGTGGTATTCGCAAGCACTACCCAAGCCTACCAAAGTCACCGGGGAATCGCTGAATCGTTTTTTCACCTCCTGTCTTTTGGCAGCATCCAATAGAATTTCAACACCATGTTTATGCGTGCTGCGCAATTCGACCCCCTCGATTCCAGCCTCACTACAATTTTGGATCAGTTCCGGAACCGTCCAGTCCTTTCCCCATTGATAGGTGACTAAACCTAATCGCAGTTTATTCGCGTTATTTGCCGCAACACATTGCTCGATAAGCGAACCGGTAACTAAGCTGCCTGCTACGATCGCAGAGCTGTGCGATAGAAAGCTTCGGCGCGACAGGGAATCGTGAGTTTGGGTCACAATGAATCTCCATAAGTTTACAGTGTTACGCCAGCACTGCTCGAACAGGCTTACCGCCTCCACCAATTTTGAAGGGGCGACCATTCGGGGAAAAATGCTCTTGCTCGACATCGATTCCCAGGGCTGAAGCAAGCGTCGTATTAAAGTCTGCGATTGAAACATGATCGGAAGCGACCGCCAAGCCATCGTCGTCGGTCGAGCCATGGATCACGCCAGGTTTGATGCCCGCACCAGCCAACACAAAACTAAAAGCGCCAGGATGATGATCTCGGCCATTGTTTTCATTGATCTTCGGGGTTCGACCAAATTCCGTCTGCAGCGCAACCACAGTGGTATTCAGTAAACCGGTCGACTTCAAATCATTCAGCAATTGACTCAACGCCTGATCGAGTTGTCCTCCTCGTACCGGCATATCATTAAATAATTGCAGATGCATATCCCAGCCTTCGAATTCCACCTCGACACAGCGGACTCCCTCTTGCAGCAAGCGTCTTGCAAGCAGGCAGCCCTGTCCAAAGCGGTTTGCACCGTAGGCTTGCAAAATATTCTCGGGTTCCTTCTTAATGTCGAACGCTTGTAGATCTTTACTCCCCATGAACTTCACCGCTTGACGGTACAATTCATTGTAAGCTTCCAGTTCCGAGCCTTCGAATTTGTTCTGAAAATTGATGTCAAATTTGCGGGCTAGTAACAATCTGCGTTTGAAGTTGTCTTCCGAAAGATATTCGGGCGATTTGATGTTCTCCAAGCCGCGATTCGGATCGGCAACAGGTACGGGTAAGTACTTTGGATCGAGAAAACCCGAATTAGGATGTTCGTTTCCATTTCCCACCAGAACGCTGGGAGGCAGCGTTTTGCTCATAGGCCCCAGCGACATATTTGTCCAAGCCGCCAGACCTGGATGCTGGATACTATTGATTTTTTTGTATCCGGTTCGCATCAAATACGTACCTTGCTCGTGGTCGCCCGTTTCGGTGCTCATCGACCGAATTACGGTCAAGCGATCGGCCATCGCGGCTAGTTTAGGTAATGCTTGGCCAAACTTCACGCCAGCAATACTGGTCTGAATTGCTTCAGTTGTCCCTTGCACTTCGCGTCCTGGTTTGGGATCGAAGGTGTCCAGGTGACTCATGGCACCACGCATCGTCAGCAGCAGAAGCTGTTTGGCTTTTCCAGGCGTTGGATCGGCCGCTTGAATGGCAGGTTCGAGCCAAGGAAGCATATTCACGCCCAACAAAACTGCCGCAGATTGCGCAAAAAAGTTGCGTCGTTCGATCGGTTGCTCAAAGATAAATTCATGGGATCGATTCATAAATTCCACCGACTTCTGAAAACGAACTTATTGAATGAAAAGAAACTCACGCGTGTTTAACAACGCCCACAAGACGTTCCCATAACCTACTTCCGAGCGAACATTGTGATTGATTTCGTCCTTTGCCAAATCACGATCCACTGAGGAAGGTTTACGGGTGAGCACGGAAATGAAGAGTACATCGACCGCGTTTTGCGGGCCCGCTTTGACGACATTGTCATATACCACAGAGCCCTTCTTGAGCATGATGTGGGTAATGGGACCGTTGAACATAGCGAGGATCTGCGGCACAGTCGCGACCTCGCGACCACCTTCGATCGATTCGCGATCACTCTGGCCAAACTGTCGTAGAAAATGACCCAGTGGCAGAGGAGTCGGGATTTCGCTCGCGCGAACCAATAGTTGACCTTCGAAACCGCACAGTTTTTGTCGTTCTGTGTTCAGGTAAGAAGGAAACAAACTCTGCGAGTAGCGATTGGTGGCCGCCTCGGCATCGCCTAGTTGCGCTTTCGACCAATCCAAATCTACATTGGCAACGTAGTCTGTCGCTGTAGGTCGCTGAAACGTCCATTGGTTGTAAGCAATCAAAGTCAGCAGTGAGTCCCAGATCTGTTCCGCGGTCATTCGTTTCAAAACGGGTCCAGCAAAATGAAAGGGCTTGGTATCGAAATTTTCGCGTACCATCGCTTGTCTTTGGTAGGCGTTCGTATTCGCGATGATTCTCACAAACTCGCGCACATCAAAATTCAATCGCAATATTTCGTCCGTCAAATGTTCAAGTAACGCCGGGTCAGATGGCTTGTTGTTGTCGTTGAAGTCATCAATCGGTTCAACAACACCCAATCCCATCATCTTTTTCCAGATTCGGTTAGCAATGTTGCGAGCAAATTGTCGATTATCGCGATGGGTTACCCAGGATGCGAACTGTTGACGCAGATCGGCTTTCGAAGCGGAGGTTGGCACATCGCCCCACAACACTTTGGGTTTCACCACGTCGTTTGGCTTTCCATCCGAATATTGATAATCATGCGGCAACTTCAGCGGACGATTGGCAAATTTGATCAAATAGGCGTTCGCGTTAACGAGTTGCTGGAATTGGCCCGAAACTTTTCCTTCGGGAGCTTTTTCACGAGCCTGTTTCAGCAATTCACCCGGATTGGTTCCCCCTTGTTTGAAGATTGGATCATTGTTGCTGATCCTGGTTTGCGTGCCGGCGGTGAAGGCTGCTAATTCATAAAATTGTTTTTGCGTCCAATCATCAAAAGGATGATCATGGCATTGAGCGCAGCCAATTTGTTTTCCGAGAAAGACACGTACGGTATTATCGATATATGGCAGTGGCATACCTTGGTCGCGCATTTGAAAACCAACCGCTGGGTTCTGCCATACTTTGCCATCGGCCGTAAGCATCTCTTGAACCCATGTATCGTACGGTTTGTTTTCCGCGATACTTTGCTTCACATATGCCAAGTAGGGATCCAAAAATAGATTTCCATTGGGGCGTTCTGTGAGTCGCAAAACGTCGGCCCAATAATTGTAAAAGTGAGAAACATAATCGGGGCTTTCCAGCAGATCGTCGATCAATTGAGCCCGCTTGGTATCCGATTTCGCATCCAAAAACTTCTTGGCTTCGTCATAGGTGGGAATTCGGCCTCCGAGTTCCAAATATATCCGTCGAGCAAATTGATCATCTCGCAATGGGACTTGAGGCTTTTCGCCGTGCTGTTCCAAACCGCGATCGATGATGGCGTCTATTTGCGAGGCGGCGGAGCGAACGTCATCGCGGCGACTTCGATCCACTTTTGCAACTTTGAAAGGGGGACTGGGGACAAACCGCGTGATGGCCTCCGGCAGAGGCAACTTTTCCATCCTGGTCGTTCCCGGTTTGGGTGTCGCAGGCTTCGAGGACTTTGCGGGTGTTTTGCTTTTCGGTTTACTGGCCTGAAAGCCCCAGACAGCTTCGTGGTTCAGCAAAACACAGATCGCCAAGAGACATGCGATTCGTAAGCTTCTCATGGTTTCCCCCAGATTTTCCAAAAAAATAGACGAGACGGTGGGCGAGTAGCGTGGAGGCATTTTGTCCCCCTAGTATAGCTGGAAATTTACCCCACAAAAAGGAAATTATATACCCAGAAATAGAGTTTCTTTGTTAACATTAGTATATCTGTGCGGCCAAACGCTTATGCAACCCGACCAATTCGAATTCCGTCGATTTCAAAGCGAGTCAAAGACCACATCGCTCGAGTTACAGAGACGGCTTGAAGCCGCAACAGAGAAAAAAATTTCGCTGTTCGATCTTGCCGCCATCATCCTCGCTGAAAAATCTGAGACAGGCTGTGCAGTCGATTCAGCAGTGCGGATCACGCTCAGGGCGTGACAATCTCCAGATCGCTAGGGACGCTGATTTCAACTTGCTTGCGACCGTTGTACAGCGTAACTTTCCCCCGAAATCGTATTGTCTTGTTTAAAAACGTTTCCAACGTTACCCCATCCCACTTATCCTTCGCAGCAGAATCGAGAAACACCGCCGTCAGATTGCCATCCTGACGAAAATCCATTTGAGAATTCAGTAAGATGCGTTCAGGATTGCGCAGCGCTCGTCCGCTTCGTACCATCATTTGAACTTGAACCATTTCCCCTTCCGCGATACCCATTACCGCTCGAGCATCCAAGATTCCCGGTGGTGCTGGTGCGTCAGGTTTGGGTGCCTTCAGAAGACTCAACGGAAATTTTGTCTGTACGGCAACTGCATCGCTTTGTTCTCGCAGTTGGAGTCGAATCATTGGATCGGCGGTCGACCAATCGATTTCGATGCTGCCAAAATGATCGCCCCACTGCAATGCGGCAACTCGCTTTCGATTGGCTTCCACCGTACGCCAATTTTTATTCGCTTGGTTCAGGCCGCTTGCGGTAATATCGTGCAACGGATAACCGACCGATTGTGTATCTACGGAGATTTCACCCAAATGACGATCACCGCTCAATAGGATGACTCCACTGGCCTCGCACTTGCGAATCAATTGGTACAAACGCTCGCGTTCCTCCGGAAAATTGGACCACTTCTCATAAGGATGCTCATCGCTCAATACTTGGATACTGCTGCCAATAATACGAATCTCTGCCGGTTTCTTGAGTTGCTCCTCCAACCATTTCCACTGCGCTTCACCGAGTACTTGCGCTTCGCTACCGGACGCCGTTTCATAGGGAATTGTTCGCGTCCCCGGGGCTGGAGCTTTTGCTTTTTTTAATTCCGTTCGAAAATAGCGAGTATCCAATAGTATGATCTGTGTCCGTTTTCCTGCCGGCCCCAAGATTCTGGCATCGTACAAGCCTTGTTGCTGTCGTCGCGGAGAATCTTTGGGTGTGCCAAAGAAGTCATGATAGATTTGAGCCGAAATATCTTTGTGAATCCATTCCACCCCTGCGTCGTTGTTTCCAAAATCATGATCGTCCCACACGGCCATGATCGGTACCGTTTTGAGTAGCTGCGCAAAACCTTCGTCCTTACCCAGTCGATCATAAGCCTCGCGAATGCGTTCGGGTGTTGATGGAATGAGCCGACCGTCGACGACATCCGCGTAAATGTTGTCGCCTAATAACAACAGCATATCGGGCTTATATTGATTCAACTCTTGCCACATAGGACACGCATTCAATTGTGTTGCGCAAGAGCCAAAGGCGATGCGATTCAAAACAGCGTCACTGTTCGCTTGGCCAAAAAGATTTGCGGTAAGCTGGATACCTAGGACAACAAATAGCCCGATGATTTTCAAGTCGATTATAGAAAATAGTGCTCGCACGGATACCTCGGATTTGGACTGACAGCCAAAGCGGATAGTAGAACGTTGGCAGTCATAGTAACTTTCGAATTACCTAGTTATACTGCGACCTGCAAGGACTGTCGCCCGTTTCAGCCGAATTGAGAACGCAGTCTGCGTATTCTTCTTCAAAAAATTAAATTCTATCCACCCAAAACGACAACCTTCGAATTCAATCCCACACATCAGGTACCGGAATGTCTCAGGAAACCGCTCCAACATCAGCGTCTCCCCCGGCAACTCGAGGCAAGAAAAATGTCTTGCGAACCACGTTACTGCTGTTGCTTTTACTGGGAATAAGCCTCGTTGCCGCAGATCGTGCGTTGGAAGGAAAATTGTTTACCAACCTGAAGAATGGGGTAGCGACCACCATCGGTGGAGGTATGAAGGATGAGCAGCAGCGGACTGTGGACCAGTTCCGTAACCGCTTGACCAATCTTCGCTCGCAACGCGAAACGCTCGCGACGGGAGAAACAATGCAACCGCCCGCTGCCTCGCCCTCAACGTCCAAAGAAAAAGCTGCTAGCCCATCGGCTCCTGATTCCGAGTCGAGTTCCGCTAGCGAGCCTTAGGCGTTAACTTCAGTTGGTGCTCGCTGGAGCCTGGTAGTAAAGGGGAAGCTTTTCCATACACCCAGTCTTCGTAACCTAAGCGGTAGTAAGGCGAGAGAGGATGGCCTGATTGTCCGCCCGGTTGATGATAGATCCCTTTCTCTTCTTCTCCAGGCGAAACAACCATACGCTGCGACGCGCCTCCGGCCGGCGATTGCACGCGCGGCATATGGTTATCGCCAGGCAATGGAAGTTCGGGCATATCTAAAAACGAAGAAAGTTGGGCGATGGCAGCCGACAACGGATGACGAATTTTGGCCAAATTGCGTTGTCCCCATGTCGCTTTCTCTAAACCTGCCGGCTGAGCAAGTATCTCCTCGCTTTTCAAGGCAGCGTCCAGAAGCAGTGCATTCCAACTTTCATATCCTTGGGGCAGCCAATGTTCCGGTCGTTCGACAAGCAGTTGGTCGGCGACCGCATCTCGGGATATGGCGACACTGCGCGCCAGACCTATTTTCTTGGCCAAGCCACTCCCGGGTGAATCGCCAGCTGCACGTCCTCGCCCACCTTCCATTCCAAAGATTCGCTGGAGTACTTGCAGTCGGAATTCGGAAACGATGCGATAACCAACGGCATCCACCGCTGCATGACTGCTGGAATCCGTCACATGTTTCAAAAAGTCAGCAGACAGTTTGTTCTCGTTGAGCTTCGCAACTTCGAGCAAACGCTCTTTCCAAACGGACATGAATCGCGCTTCATTATCCAATTGAATCGCTAATAGATCTTGTTCAGAGTGTTGTTCTTTCTCAAAGAGCCTATCCCGGATCTGCCGTGCTCGCGCGCCTGGATCAAACCGACCATCTCCTAATTTATTCAGATAGTCTTCCCCCATGATGCGATTGTTGGCCGTCCAGATTCTTCCATCAGCCGGATTGTAAACTCGCGGATGTTCACTCGGATCAAGATAACCGAGCCACACACCTTGGCCGTCCGACCAGTCGACTGGAGTTAGCGGAGGTTTCCCGGATCTTTTCGGGATTCGTCCGGAAATCGTCCAACCGATATTTCCAGCTGAATCAACGGCGGTCACATTTTGATTGGGCATCCCCGCGCGATTGGCGATAGCCAGCGCTTCCTCCACCGTGCTTGCGGATTCGAGTTCCATCAAGTTGAGATCAAAGGCATTCGGATCGTTGCCAATCCAGCAATGCACAAACATTCGGCCATCGCGAGTTTCCACTACGGGGCCCCATTCGGACCATGCGTACTCGAAATCCTCCTTGCCCCCCGGGTATTGCAGTTCCTCTTTGTACTGAATCAGCGGCCGAACGCCGGCAGCGGTCAGATATTCTGTCTGGCTATTGTTGGGGCATTTCAGTTCAACGATATCACCATAATCGCCATAACTGTTGGTGAAACCCCAGGCAACTGAACCATTGGAGCCCTCAATTAAGACCGGCGCACCAGGCAGCGTTACGCCAACGACTCGACGCTTGGATCCATCAATGGTCGGACCTTCCATCAAAGCTCGATACCAAATCGTCGGCACTTGCAAACCTAAATGCATGTCCGATGCCAAAATAGCTTTCGCGTCGCGGCCCACCTGTTTGCTGACCGCCCAATTGTTGCTCCCGATCACAAAATCAGGATCTGCCGCTGGATCTCGATTGCCAAAAGTTTCTCCCATCCAATCCGTTTCTCCGTCATTGGCATACAAATGAGTCGGAGGAAAACGTCCATCGCGCATAGAAAAAAGTTCAGCCGCTGGAATTGGGGGAACTGGCAATTGACTTCCATCCATCGCGGCATCCCAGTGCGAGCCAGGTCGAACCAAAAACTGAAAAACCTCCGGTGGAACTTTTTCTTGCAATTCACCTAAGCCTAATTCGATGCGGCCATCCATCGGTTGCAAGTCACACAACATCGTCATCATCACCAAGATCGAGTCCGTCGCTTGCCATGCTTTGGGTTTTTGACCTAAAAGCAAATACTCAAATGGAGTTGCGCTCAATCGATCAAGGCCAGCATTAACACCTTTCGCGTATGCGTCCACGACAAGTTTCTTTTCTGGTGGTAACTGCTTATAAACATTTTCGGCCAGTGACTCGAACCGGTGCCGACGAAAGCTTCGATCATTTCGCAATGCCATCTGACCCACCAACTCGCCGAGCCTTCCTGACGAGACCCTTCTCAGAAGATCCATCTGAAAGAAGCGATCCTGGGCGTGTACAAATCCAAGAGCGAATGCCGTATCTTGCCGCGATTGGGAACGAATACTCGGGACACCTTGACCATCGCGATCGATGAACACTTCAGCTTCGATCGTATCGGCGGGTATCGTCCCCGACAATTCCGGCAAGCTCGAACTCAATTTCCAATATGCCCAACCGATCGCACCGAAGATCACACACATCACAGCCAGCAAGCCCCGCAGTAACCAAACTTTCCAGACGCTTCGCTTGGGAGTATTTTTTCGCTCGGTGGTGTCCGTGGTAGACATATCGTAAATCCTTAGGAAAAGGTTTTTGACAGCGAGTGGGCGGGCTAGTGAAGCAATTGAGCGCCCATCGGAAAACCTCAGAGGACCCCAAAGTGGCTTACAGTAGATTCGATAGGCTCTAAGCTTCGCGGCCCGTATACAGCGGTGTCATGATTGTACCGTTAAGTAAATGGTGCGGTCGCTCCAGCGGATCGGTCAATTGCACATCTGCTGGTACGCCCAAGGCATGAAAAATGGTGGAGCAAACATCGGCAGGCGTCCAAGGTCGACTCAGCGGATAAGCGGCTTGATAATCCGTCTGTCCAATCACTTGCCCACCGCGCACTCCCGCGCCGGCAAAAAGTCCTGAGTACGCATGCGCCCAGTGATCGCGACCTGCGATCTTCTCCCCCGGCAGCGTCGATATTTTGGGAGTGCGCCCAAATTCACCCATGACAATGACTAAAGTTTGATCCAAAAGTCCCGTTGTCGATAAATCCAGCATCAGAGCTTCCAAACCTTGATCGAGCTGAGGCAGTAATGTGTTTTTCAGACGACCCCAATTATCTACATGGGTATCCCAAGTTTGTACGATCCCCATGGTCGCTTGCACCATCGGCACTCCCGCTTCGATCATGCGTCGCGACAACAAGAGCGACTGCCCAAATTTATTTTTGCCATAACGTTCGCGCGTCGCTTCCGATTCACGCGAAATATCGAAGGCGTCTGTCATCTTGCCCGACGTCAGCAAGCGATAAGCAATTTCTTGCTGGTCGCGAAACGCGGCTAACTCAGCAGTCGACGCCGAATTCGTCTTGGCGTTAAAGTGTTTAAGCAATTCTTGTCTAGTGGCCAAGCGTTGTTGTGTCATCCCATCGCGCAGACTCAATGCGTCCACTTTAAAGTTACCGGAACTCGGATCTCCTTGAATCTGCCAAGGATCATGCTTGGCTCCCAGAAAACCTGCATGTTGGCCAGGCCAAGTCAATGGACCTTCGATGAGATAGTTCGGCAAGGAAACTCCGGTCGGAATTCCGTCTTGGCGTGGCCTAATGTAATCGAGTGCTGCAGCAAAGTTGGGAAAATCATTTCGCGATTCGACTCGATCCAAATCCGAGCCACCGCGCGGAATCGGCGTCGGTCGACCCGTTAAAGCTACATGCGTCGCCAACAAATGATTGTGCTCGCGATGCGACATGGTTCGCAGAATCGTCCAGAGATTGGTCTGTTTGGCCAAACGCGGCATATGTTCGCAAATCGAGACACCAGCAATCGTGGTGGCTATCGGCGAAAATTCACCACGCACCTCCGCTGGAGCATCCGGTTTCGGATCCCACATATCCAACTGGCTTGGTCCTCCGCTCAAGAGCACCAGCAGGACCGATTTCGCTTTACCCCCACCCGACCCAAATTCGGCCGCTCCAGAAAGTTCATTTTCCTTTGCAATCGCATCTTGGTTCGAATGCATCCACGGTAGTGCCGAGCCGATGACCCCTAAGGCCCCAACTTGCAACAACCCTCTTCGGTTCAAGCGATATCGAGCATCCAGCATGATTGAACTCGCAAAATTTGGCCGTAGGTCATGGAACTGAACATCAGATTCCTGTTTTGTAACCCATTGGAAGGGTTATCGCAACTTGTTCGGCCTTTATCCAGATTTCTTTTCCCTTTTCATTTTATGCGTAGTTGACCAGTCACCATTCCGTATTTGTCGGGGTCAATTACCACTCTTCTCTGCCGTTCGGGAGACGCCGACATCGGTGAGAAGCGGAACCTTTCTACGATGTAATCGTGAATCGAAAAATAATATTATTTCCGACCGATTCTTCCTTGACTGGACATTTTGTCGCAATAAGACTTAAAGCCGTTCTGAAAACCAAGAGCCGACAGCGTCGGCCGCGGTTTCCAGGCAGGAGCTAATACTTAATCCCGTTAGCCATTAGCCGTCTTGGCATTAATCGCAATGTGTGGCGTTTTCGGATTAGCTCTTAGTCTCGGTCAGACCTATTCTCACTCTTTTCCAAGCTTTGATCCACTGAGGTAAATTCGATGCGGCGCAATTCGGTGTTAGCAATGGTTGTGACCTTGGCAATCACACTGCTGAGTTTTGTAGAAGTGGCAGAAGCTGGCGGGTTATTGTCTCGACTGCTCAGCGGAAAAAATGGAGGTGGTCGCCACCTTCAATGCTTGCGCATCTTTAAGCGAGTTCAGCCAAGAAACTATTGTCCGACACCCAACCCCTGCGAATTTACCGCACCGATTTATGGACAAAATTGTCCCACCGAACTTCTGATGGAGGTACGTGATGTGGATTTAAATGGTAACTATGTCTGTGTCTTTCGAGTATTTGTGGTAACCGACTGCGAAAGCATTCAAACCCCGCCAACCACCTTCACGATGACTCTTTCTTGTGAAGTCGAGGCATCACATTGTGCCAACGGAATGTGTGGTACGAATGGAGTTGACGCGATCAAAGGTCCGTTTATTGAAGTGATGCCTTTGCCACCTGGGCCAGGTCCCGGGCCTACACCACCTCCCGGACCTCGCACTGGAAATCCAGGTACCGTCGATGTGAAGATTACGTCGGATTCTCATGATGGTCTCTCTTCCGGACTTCCTCCAGTAAAGTCGGGCTGGACGCGGCAAGTGACTGCTCGGAAAGGCGAAAAAGAATTTGCTGGTTATTTTAAGGATGAGACTGCGATAGGTTTGGAAAAGTACTATGAGTTGTATCGACTCTCTTACAATCACGGTAACGAAGTCAAGGAGGCCGGTATTGGTTTTCCAGTCGCCGCTTCGCTTCTTCCGCCAAATGCAAAGATTATCACCGGAAAGCTATCCAACATTGACAATAAAACCAATCGCATCGATGAAGTTGATCCAAATAACCCCAATCAATTTGTCTGGACTTATGTGGTACACGACTACAAGTAAACAAACATCGCATCGCTGAACTTGTCCCGCCATTTTCTCGATTAGGTTCGAAAT
>JBIKMB010000329.1:0-5204 GCA_044359485.1 Pirellulaceae bacterium
AGCGATACCTTTCGACAACTGCATCCCGATACGCTCAAAATGGCAGAACAAAAACTGGTTCGCCCCGATCTCGAGAAGAAGTAAACATCGAGGAAATTTCACATGCTTTCCTATCTGCTTATTTTCGGCGGCACCTTCGCCATCTTTACTCTCGTGATTGCCGCTATGGCGGTTGGCGTTATGTTTGGCCGCAAATCGATCAGCGGAAGCTGTGGTGGACTCAACAACCAAACCGACGAACATGGGAATTCCAGTTGCTCACTCTGCTCTAACCCCGGTGAAGCGTGCCGAGAACTCGCTCGCCGCGCAGCCGCCAATCGCACCAAGATTGCAGAACAAGAAGTCGAGGCGTGAACGCACCCTCTACTTGAAACACATTCATCAACGTTGACATTCGGTACAAAAGAACGTTGCCCGCTGCGCTTGGACAATTCGCAAAATAGTGCCTCGACCACACGTCAAACACAATTCCCCTTCGCGATCATACACTTGATGGTGGTTCTGATAAGATCCATCTTGATTGAGCGCATTGCGATACGTTCCATCGCCCAAGGTCGAGCCTTCATAGCGAATCGCTGTTTGCAAAATATCCAGCATCGCCGCATGTAACATTTGCCACTGCGAGCTTGTCAGCGAATCAGCTCCTTGCCTTGGGTCTAAACCAATGCGATGCAGAATCTCGGAAGCATACAGATTCCCGACCCCAGCCACAACCTTCTGATCCAACAAGACCACCTTGATCGGTCGCTTGGATCGCCCAGCCCGCTCTTGCAATTCGCCTGCCTTAATCTCCAACGCATCGGTCCCCAAAACATCGGGCCCAAGATGGGTTTCCAATTCGTCACTCGTCCACAATGCAATCGTTCCTAACCCGCGCCGGTCCCAAAAATAAACCCGCTCAGGCGCAACCCCCGCACGTTGATTGGCTCCCGCTGCCGAACGTATTTTCAATATCAATCTTACATGGCCCGGATCCGGTGGATCGGTCAAACAAACCAAGCCCGTCATCTTCGGTTGAAATACCAAATAACCACAATCCAATCGCAACACCACTCGCTTGCCCCGTCGCTCTATGGCTAAAATCTCACTCCCTTTGAGCCTCCGCAGCAAGGTTGCTTTTGTAGGATACATACCACAAGGTTTTACTTCGATCGCAGGACAAACGGCCGATTCAATCTGCAGTCCCACCAGTGAATGTAACCCACGGCACATCGTTTCTACTTCAGGCAACTCAGGCATCGCAACACAACTCCCCTGATCCTTCTCTTAATTCAGATGCCATACCTTACCGGAAAATCTTTTACTGTTGCGAAGCTTTGGCTCCATCAGAGAGTCGCACGCTTCACCTCTGCGAAGCGTTTCGGCAACGGGCTAAATAACGACACCGCTAGGATGAGGGTTCGGCGCCCGGCCCAACCTCGCTCTGTTTGGTCTCCGCCGCGGGTGCCTTGGTCTCTTTCTCGGCAGCAGTCGGTACATCATTGGTTACAACACCGCGCTTGCGTATTTTGCCAACGAGCACACTCATCATTCCAACTTCACCACCACCCTCCGTCGGCTCTGCTGCGGCTGTCTCCAAGTTGGATAATTCACGGCGGAGGATTCCTAACAAAGTTTGCAACATGGCAACCACCATCGGACCAACGACGATACCGATCGGCCCCAATGCCTGCACACCTCCGATAATGCTCATCAACGCAAGCAGGGGATGTAATTGAGATTGGCCATGCAGTACCACTGCCTTAACCAAATTGTCAATCGTCCCCACGACCAAGACACCCCAGCCCGCCAATAAGCCGGCAGCCCAAAAGTTCTGTTCATAAATGGCCAAATACAAACAGACAGGTACCCATACCGTGGCTGGACCAAAGATCGGAACCAAGGCAAAAACGGTCGTTAACAGCGTTAACAACACCAGCGAGGGCAAACCGGCAAAATAATATCCAATCCCCGCTACAGTCCCTTGCGCTAAGGCTGAAAAAATCGTTGCCAATACCACCGCTCGACTAATTCGATCAAACTCGAGCAATAATTCTTGCTCATACCGATCATCCAACGGACTGAGCTTCATGATGGTACTCACCATCCCTGGACCATCGTATAAAAAGAAAAATATAGCGACGATCATGATTCCCGTTCCAATCGCTAATTTCACGATAGCAACGCCCGTCGCTCCAGTAATCGAAACCAGCTTAGGGCGAATGTAATCAATCCCCTGTTTCGTCAAACTTTCAATATCGGCTGCTGTTGGATTCGCAGCCTCCTTGAGCCAAGCGACGTAAGTCCCCCCCAACATATCCACTTTGATCGACTTGAACTTTGCTACTGCAGCCAATACGGTTGCTGCAAAATCTACGTCCTCAGGATTCATGTCCCGAATTTTGACGAGTTGCTGCTGCAATTCCTCCATGCCCTTCAAACGTTCCACCACTCCATCGCGATTCAAACCCCTCATCGCTTCGGCCAAAGCAGTCAAATCGGTCTCCAAGTGCCCCACTGCAATCGCAGTTCGCTCCGTTCGCTGCGCGGTCAACATGTTGTCGTTGGTCACTGTCAGCAGTTGATCAAATTCCTTCTGACACTTACGGATCTCATACAAATGATCGATGTTGAGCCCCAACGTGGTCCGCACGCGTTGAAAGGCCAGATTGATAGAAGCCGAATTCACATCGGAAATCAGGCTCGCCCCCTGCACGGCCGCCGCTGCAATAATCAATCCGGCCGGCAATAGCACGCTCAACAAAATTAGGGCCGTGGTGATCGCCGCCGCCGTTCGCTCGCGCTGCCCCAATCGCTCCAACACTGCCCGATGCAATGGTCGAAAAACCACACAGAGCACCGCCGCCAAAAATATGGGAACAAAAAAGCCAATCATCACTTTATAGAACAACAGCCCAATCACCACGATGATGGCAAGCAGAGCTCCAAAGGAAACCATCCTCGTCATAAATCACTCTCAATCTTTCGATAAATCGACTTAATCACATTTGTCTCAATAATCAGGCCGCTTTTGTTGAGGATTTTGGCCGCTTCCTGTCCCAACATTTCCACCCGGGATTGTACTCGAATTTCCCTTCCTGTAGGACATTAGAATGCAACCCAATCAACCAAACCAATCAAAACCGCTGTGGTGGAAATTTATCCAGTGGGGAATTACACTCGCCATCCTGTTGGGCTTGGCGCAGGTCGTTCGCCGCGCGGTATCCGAACTCCACGTGCAACAAGCCGCCCTGGATCGCCAAATTTCCGATCTAGAAGAAAAGCTTGCCAGCTCACCCACTCAATCCGCTCCAGAACTCCAAGAGAAAAACGAACTCACCCAACAAATCCATCAATTGCGTCTAAAGCGACAAAACTATTGGCGGATCGACCCTATTCCGCTCCTGCTCGCCATCCTGTGCTATGCCATCACCATGGTCACTATCGGTTTTTACTGGTATCGCACGCTGCATTTCTTTCAACAACCCGTGCCCTACTGGGCCACACATCGAATCTTCATGTTTGGACAGTTAGCGAAGTATGTACCTGGCAAAGCACTGGTACTCATCGTTCGCGTTGGCATGCTACGTCCCTTCCAAGGAGAAATTATTCCCTGCACCGTCTCGGTCTTTATGGAAACTCTAGGAACCATCGGGATCGCCGCTGCTCTGTCGGGAACCTTTTTTCTGATCTACAAACCGGAACCTCACATGGTCTGGTTAGCCTTAGCCGCATTCTTGATCGCGATCACCCCGACGCTCCCACCGGTATTCAATCGGGCACTACGATTTTTGCTGCGTAAAAAGTTATCGTCGCTGGAACAAAACCATATCCGACCTCTCACTTGGTCCCATTTTTTCTTCGGCTGGTACACCCTCGGCCCTGCTCTCTGCTTTACCGGCTTGGCTCTCCTGTTCACCCTCAAAGCGCTGCCGGCAACCAACTTGGCAGACAACTGGACTCCGCTGCTGATCATCGGTTGCATTGGAACTTCATGCCTCGCCGCAGTTCTTGGCTTCGTTTCCTTTATGCCTGGCGGAGCAGGGGTCCGAGAACTCGTTCTCATGCTCTCCCTCGAACCGCTAATCGGCGGCCCAATGGCCCTGGCGGTCGCCATCTGGTACCGACTGGTTACCCTCAGTGCCGAACTCATTTTGGCAGCCATCGCCGCTGTTTTTCCACCTCGCCCCCCGCAAAAAAAATCATCCACCCCCGATACGGTCCCTAACCACTCGAAAGTTGAGTAAACTAGGATCTAAATCGCCAACACTCCACTCCCTTTATTCGCTCACCATCCGGATCGCATGGATTTTATTGACCCAAAATCACCCAAAATTTCTATCGTCGTTCCCGTTTACAACGAAGCGGAAAGCCTCGATCTGCTTCATGCTCGGATCGTCGAAGTGGTCAGCTTGCATCAATTCACCTATGAAATCTTGATGGTCGATGACGGATCTTCCGACGATTCGTGGCGCAAGATCGAAGCCCTCCATAACCTGGATGCCGCGGTACACGGTATTCGCTTCCGCCGCAATTTTGGTAAAGCGGCCGCTCTGGCAGCCGGCTTCGATCAGGCCCGAGGTGAAATCGTGATCACCATGGATGCCGATCTGCAAGACGACCCACAAGAGATTCCCAACCTTGTCGCGAAAATGAATGAAGGCTTCGACGTCGTCTCCGGCTGGAAAAAAATTCGACACGATCCCTGGCATAAAACCTTACCCTCGCGCGTCTTTAATTTCCTCGTCGGCTGGACCACCGGCGTGCCACTGCATGATCACAACTGCGGTCTCAAAGCCTATCGCCGCGAAATCTTCGACGAAGTGCAACTCTACGGTGAAATGCATCGTTTTGTCCCCGTCCTGGCAGCCTCCCGAGGCTGGAAAGTGGGCGAGATTATCGTCCAGCATCATCCAAGAAAATTTGGGTACTCCAAGTACGGCGCCAAACGCTTCATCAAAGGTTTGCTCGATTTAATCACCGTCTATTTTCTCACAGGCTTCCGGCAACGACCACAACACCTGCTCGGCTCCTTTGGACTGATTTGCTTATCGATCGGCAGCATCGGCCTCCTGACGCTGATGTCCTTCTGGTGCATCAGTCGGTTAAGCTCTCAAATCGAAGACTTTCATCTTCACAAACACGCCACATTTTATTTGTCCATCTGCTCCATACTGCTCGGCTTTCAAATGGTGGCCGTCGGTATCTTGGCCGAACTGATCACC
>JBIKMB010000330.1:0-5190 GCA_044359485.1 Pirellulaceae bacterium
CGGCTCCCGTGTGATGCATTGGATTGCCGGCTAGTCCCGCCGGTTCGCTCTTACCCAGATGCCACTCGCCATTGTGTTGATGCCAAACCGCCACAGCAGGTGCAGGCTTATCTGCAGTCACACCGTCAGGAATCAGCAGCATTGCAGGGACTCTATCGCCCGGCTCAACCTCATAGGTCAGCGATTCAATGCGAAAGCCTGGACGCTGTAGGCTTTCCTTATAGACAGGGTTCAGCGGGCATGGCGTGGGCCATTGTCCACCCAGGCATTCAACCAATCGTTGCCTCATTTCATTCGACGCAAACGATTCGCCCGCAGGCATAGAATATTCCTTTGCTTGAATGGCGTTTGTCGTGAGATGAGCAACTGCCACAGATCCAGCGGCGGTTTGAGCTATAAATCCGCGTCGGTTCATCGACGGTTTGGAATCAGTCATCGCCTAGTGCTCCCCTCTGAGCCAACGATAGCAAGAACAGCCGAAGTCGGAGCCCTAGATTGTAAAGGAATCGAGGACAGCAGGGGGAGTATAAGAATAAATTTTCTGGGCCAACTTCAACGAGGTGGGCTGCACTTAGGCCTAAGCCCTCAAGGTTTACGAGGCGATAATGGGGTGAATGACCGAACCGTGCACATCGGTCAAGCGGAAATCGCGTCCGGCGTAACGAAATGTCATGCGTTGATGATCATAGCCCATTAGATGCAAAATCGTGGCATGTAGATCGTGAATGGACACTCGATTCTCGACGGCTCGGAAGCCGAAGTCGTCGGTCGCGCCATAGATCATTCCACGCTTAATCCCACCTCCAGCCATCCACAAAGAGAAACCCCAGTGATTGTGATCGCGACCTTGACTGGCGCCCGATCCATCTTGTCCCATCTCGACCGAGGGAGTGCGGCCAAACTCGCCTGTGCATAAAATCAAAGTTTGATCAAGCAATCCTCGCTGTTTCAAATCGATGATCAAAGCAGCCAACCCCGAATCGCACTGGTTGGCAACTTTGCGATGTTCGTCCTTGATGTTCGAGTGACTATCCCAGGGTTGCAATTCGCCATGCCATGTTTGCACGAACCGCACGCCTCGCTCAATGAGACGTCGAGCCATCAACAATTGTCGATTTTGTGGACCGTCGCCATAGAGCCGGAGGATGTGCTCAGGTTCCTGTGAGATATCAAAAGCTTCACTCGCTTCCATTTGCATTCGATAAGCCAATTCGAACGACTCGATGCGAGATTGGATTGCGCCCTCTCCCGGTCGGTTCGCCAAATGCTCTTGATTGAATTGTTGCAGCAACGCGAATTGCTGGCCTTGTTCGTGCGCTGAAAGTCTTTTGTTTTTCAAAAAATCGATCAATTTGGCTGGATCCTGACTCAGCGTGTCGACTCGCGTCCCTTGAAAAGAGCCGGGCAGAAAGGCACTACGCCAATTCCCAGCCCCGCCGACAGGCAAGCCACCGGGACAGAGCGCAATAAATGCCGGTAAATTTTCATTGACGGTTCCCATACCCCATGTCAGCCAAGAACCCAGGCTGGGCCGTACTAGACGTTGATCGCCCGTGTTCATCAGCATCAGCGACATTTCATGGCTTGGCAACTCCGCGTACATCGAGCGAATGACGGTCATTTCATCAGCGCACTGCGCCAACTTGGGGAATAAATCACTAATTGGTATTCCGCTTTCGCCATGTTTTTGGAAGCGGAAAGGCGAAGGGAGAGCGACACCCGTCTTGCGCTCGGTCTGCAGGTTGTCATAAGGGAGCATTTGTCCCGCCCGTTTCGTCAGTTCCGGTTTGGGATCAAACGTATCGACCTGCGAGACACCACCATTCAAAAAAACATGAATGATATGTTTGGCGGTACCTGGAAAATGGGTTGGCACTGCGCCGCTGAACGACGACCCAACAGAGTCCGACGACAAAAGATTGGCAAGAGCCAAACTGCCGAAGCCCATACCGCATTGCTGGATCCAATGTCGACGGCTTAAATTGATGTCTTGCATATCATTTAATCCAGGAAGGTGAATTCGTTTGAGGCAAGCAAGGCATGTGCGAACTGCGCCCAGCGACGCTCCGGATCATGGGTCGTTTGTTCGCTGCTTGCCGCCGCTTCGGGCGATTGATTCATGAAACGTTTGGCGATCTCCATTTCGGAATCGCTCGGGTTTCTGCAAAGAATACGACGCATGATTTCCACGATGCGTTCGTCGGCAGATGCCAAGTTTAAATTTTTCGTATCGGCGGCTATTTTGGCCGCGCGGTCTTGAATGAAATCTGAATTTAATGCGAATAGTGTCTGCTGCGGCACCATGGTTTCCGGCCGTTTTGCTGTGCATGCATTGGGATTCGCCATATCGAAAGTGCTCATTAAATTTGCAATGATATCGCGATTGATAAAGCCATAAACACTTCGTCGCGGGATCGCGGGCGTAGCGCTAAGATCGATAGGTCGTCCTCCCATCGTTCGGTCCAGCTCACCGCTGACGGCTAACATCGAATCGCGCATCGCTTCAAAATCTAAGCGTCTTCGCGGCATACGCCACAACAATTGATTATCAGGATCCACTTGGCGACAACGCTCATCTTCTTTTGCCCCTTGTTGATAGGCCTGCGTTAACATGATCTGCCGATGCAACCACTTCAACGACCAACCATTTTCACTCCATTGATCCGCCAAATAATCTAATAATTCAGGATGCGTGGGAACTTGGCCCCGCGTCCCAAAATCGTCCGGGGTACGTACCAGGCCTACCCCAAAATGATTTTGCCAGACCCAATTGACCAAGACTCGGCGAGTGAGTGGATTGCGATCTGAAATGATCGCTTGAGCGAGTCCGAGACGTCGTTTACCATTTTGAAAAACTCCATGGAGCTCATCCGGCATTACCGATAAAAATTTTGGCTCAACTTTCTTACCCCGTGCAAGTGGATTTCCACGAATAAAAACAAATGTCTCAGCTGGGTTGGGATCTTCCGTCAGAATCATCGCCCGGGGAGGAGAGCCGGGTGCCGACAAATTCAGTTGATGAATAGCACCTTTCTTTCCTGATATCAAATCGGCTATCGTGCGATTGGTTAACCGAACGGCTTCCTCTTGAGGAATATCGAAAGGCGTCCCAACGGCATAAAGATAATGCCTGATTTGACGATACGTGGCACTGTTGATCACCTGATGTTGCGGGCTGTCATCTGGAAATACTGCCCCATTAGAGACTGCTTCCTGGCTCGCTTCCAGCACAGCCTGGAGCCACAATTTTTGCGTTTCAGCAAAGACGGTTCCGTAAATCGCTGCGACCTCAAGCAAGGATTGTGGTTTCTTTTCCAGCAAACCATCGATAATCAGTGGATTCCACTTGGGTGGTTCAGACCGAAGTGCGTGGTAGCTTTCAGGCTTTGTACCAGAAGCAGCTAATTCGGCTTTAAGACGACTTGCGAGATCCGAGCAGCGATTTTGAAAATCTTCAGGCGTGATGGTCCCCCAACTCTTCATTTCCAGCCACGGTCCAAAAACTGGATCGGTGCTTGGAAGCTCACTGAGGTATTTTACCCAACGATTAAGAACCGCTGGCCGCAAATCATCGGTGCGATAAGACAGGAATTGAGTGGATATATCTTGTTCCCCAACTCCGCGGGCGATTTCCGACAGGTATAAGCCCACTTGCATCCTCAGTCGATTGCGCATTACCTCGGTTTGTTCACGGGCAAGATCCTGCAGCTTACGATTTAATTCTTTCAATTCCGCGTCATATTTCGCCCGAGCTGCTTGGTCCGAAACGTTGCCAATCTCGGGGAGTTGCGATGGAGTTTTACTGCTCGCGATACAAGCATACAGAGAATAATAATCAGTTGTTGGAATAGCATCGAATTTATGATCGTGACAGCGTGCGCAGGACACCGTCATGCCCATCAAGCCTCGGCTGATCACATCGATCTGATCGTCGATCGTATCGTGATAGTTTCGAAACTGCATTCCGACAGTTAGGAAGCCCAACGCCGCTAAAGATGGCGACTGATCCGGCAAGCCCATTTGATCTGCGGCAATTTGCTCGACAATAAAGCGATTGATTGGGCGATCTTCATTGAGGGCGCGAATCACATAATCGCGATACGTATACGAAAAGGGAAAACTAGTAAAACCAATCGCAGCACCTCCATGCGTATCAGCGTACCTCGCGAGATCCAGCCAATACCGCCCCCAGCGTTCGCCATAGGCAGGAGAGTCAAGCAAACGCAGAATCAACTTTTCCACACTCTCCGGCGATTCATCTTTGACAAACTCTTCTACCTCTTGCCATGTAGGTGGCAACCCAGTCAGATCGTACGTTGCACGGCGAATCAATTGGACGCGATCGATCTCCTTCGAATAGCTGAGTCCGGCGGCATCCAGTTTTTGAATTAAAAATCGATCGATAGGAGAAAGCTTATCGGATTCATTCTTGGGGAGAGCCTGCAAAAGCTCATTTGATTTTTTGATCGGCAGAAAAGCCCAATGTGCCGAATACTTTGCGCCTTCGTTGATCCATTGGCGAATCAACTTCTTTTCGCTCTCCGTCAGAACTTTCCCAGTCTCTGGTGGCGGCATGGACACTTCGGGGTCAGCCGATTCAATCCGCTGCATCATTTCGCTTTCGTCCGCCTTGCCTGCGACAATCGCACTCTTTTTGGCTTCCGACTCTAGGTCGATTCGCAGGTCTCCACCGCGCTGAGCGGGATCGGGACCGTGGCATTGAAAACAATGTTCCGCCAAAATAGGTTGAATTTGTCGATTAAAATCGACCTCGGCTCGAAGCCATGAGTTCGGCCAGGACACCACAAGAGAGACGGCCAACAGCAAACATCGGACGGCTGTAAAGCCCGGGTACCAAGGAAAACGTGGGTTCGTCACTTTCCAAAGTTCGGATTTCGCAAATTGTAAAGCGATCATAACGGGTACTCGGATAGTTAGGTGGGAAACCGAGATCAAAGGAGGGATAAGGAACAGTGCGAAAACAGCTATCCAATCGCTGGTGTTCGAAACACATTTCGCTGAGCTTTTGCGCTGCAATACCAACACTGACCGCTAATTCTCGTTTTCTTATTATACCGCAGTCACTGCACCTGTTTCTATTCTAACCTGATGAAAAGGTGGCCAAAATCACCCTGCCCAAACTGCCAGATATCACTTTATCGATACTTTTTCACCCATAAAACCGAATCG
>JBIKMB010000331.1:0-5173 GCA_044359485.1 Pirellulaceae bacterium
CTGTTTCGCCAACCAACTAAAGAACTGACGAATCTCTTTCAGATGCAGATGTTGACTGGACCAAGCCAGTGGCTTGCCATTGACTTGCCGATGGCGATACAAGTGACGCTGAAACGCTTCCAGCATCAGCTTGGTGACTGAGAGCGGCGTCACGATGTCGCGTTCTAAACACCACAGCCCAAAGGCTCGCACATATAAAGCCCGCTTCTCGATCGTGCAATCCGAGAAGTTGTGCAGCGCTAACCAGTCGACGTGCTGGCCATCGATCTCTAAGAGGAGACTCGCTCACTGGGTCTGTAACGCAATTCGTTTTAAGTCCTGGGCGTAGATTGACTAGGCTTCTCGTCGACGTAGTCGCGTTTGAAGGTCACTCAGAAGAGCTGTAAGCGTATCGCGGTCGTGAGACAGTAACGCTTCGTCCGAGTCCACGGCATCTCCAAGCAACTCCTGAATCATCTGGATCTTGCCAGCCAGCTTGCCTTGTTCTCGACCTTCCTCCCTGCCTTGTTCTCGACCTTCCTCCCGACCTTCCTCTCGCCCCCTTGCCAAACCGAGTTGTTCGCCTTCTTGTTTTGCGGCCAGCAACTTGCCTTGTTCATCGCGAAGGAATTTCAAGCGGTCTTCATAATACTGAAGATCTTCTGGGGATTGGGAAATCATCTGTAGTACTCCTATGGCTTCGCGGTATGGTGGATCTCGAAGCAGCTCCGCTAATCTCTCTGGTTCCACCTCAGCCGCATACTTGAACAAGTAGACCCATTTCTCGTCCGGTGGTAACTCTTCGATATTATCGCTCGAAGGCTCGTATTTGGGTAGCTCGATTATGTGAAATTCGAGATCATTGGTCAGTATCAGTTCGACATTCTGGTCGCACCGCAGCCGAAAACTGTGATGCCAGCGAGCGCTGTCAGGTTTCTGCCAAAACATCTTCCGACTTAGCAAGCAAATACTGATGGAGGGCCGCAGTTCTCCGTACCCGTCTCCCTCAAATATCTGGCGCGTGTAATTCTTGCAGTTGTAATAAAGTAACCGATTGGCGAAGGAAAGGGGGAGTCGCGTTTGCATCTCGATATTGAACAGTCGCCCCAAGCTATCGCGAGCCAGTACATCTAGTACAACCACCTTCGCTTCCGGGCGATCTTTTCCTATCAACGGATTGAGGATCTCCACGCTGACGATTGGGGCGTCCAACTTCAGTATCGAGTTGAGAAAGTGGATCGTTACGACAGGGTGGTCGGGACTCCCCAACATCTTTTTGCATGCAAAGTCGACGCGAGGATCGATTCTCAATGGCACAGTACATGCTCCTTCAAAAATCCCAAACTCGCCAACTTACCGTATTGTGATAATAAATTCCACCTACGTACTCCAATTTCAGAGGCTCTCGCTATGGATCGCCACTGTCCTCAGTGTGCCAAGTGGCCGATATTGGCGTGACCCCGGAGCGCTTTCGCGAGCGAGGTGAGCGACGTAATGCGATGCGTTATGTCGGGGCGTATGTGGCTGGTTCAGCGATTGGGGATGGGCGGTTGGTGAGTGCGCAGGGAGACTCGGTAAAGTTTCGCGCGTTTGATTATCGCACGAATCAATACATCGAGATGGAGATGACGAAGGTAGAATTTGTGGAAGCGTATGCACGGCACATTCTTCCGGCGCGATTGCGGCGTTTTCGCTTCGCGGGCTTGTTTCGACCTACCGGTCGAACCGAACGCCTGAGTCATTGTCGAAAGTTGCTTGGTTCCCGTGAGACTGAGCGTTCCGCACCTTTGACGTCACGTCACGACAATGCTTCAACAGCGCAGGTAATGCCCGATGAATTACTCGAAGAGCTTCCAAACGAATTCACTTCAGAACTTAAGCACGGTTTGTTTTGTTCGAAGTGTGCGCAGCGGATGACGCGGGTGATTGAGATCGATGGCGCGATGAGTTGTTGGATGCTGAAGGTTGCGCTGTTGGTGGTTGCGTACTTAAATACACAACGCATCGCATCATTTTCACTCGCTGTCGATAGCGAGATGATCCAAGCCGCTTTGCAGCAAGTTCTTGCTCGTTTGCAAGCCGAAGCGACGATCACAGAAGCCGAAGAGAGTCGCGAGTGGATGCGTTACGCGCACGTGACACCGGGTGAATTGTTTTTTCACGAAGCGTATTATGAAGTGATGTTATTGTTTATTGCTCAGCAGATCGCCGAGCAGAATGCGGCTGAAGAGCGACTGGCTGAGGCGATGTTAAGTCCCACGCATCACGCTGCCCGAGGACCACCGAAACGCAATGATTCCAAGAAAAAAGATGGGGTTCACCCGAGGTGAGATTTGACGAACACACATCGAGCAAACCCACATCGATTATCATTCATGACTTGCAGATTGCAATCGAATGCACACTGCGATCTCTTCGATCCTTCGCGCGCGACATGGTCCGAATGCCAAAATTCATCGCATTTCGTGTTCGCACTCGCCAATATTGGCTGCCATCAGTCGCCAACTTCTTCTTCCGCTTCTCGCGTAACCCGCGAACTTGAGTGTTACGTATAAGTTACATTCGGTACTCTTCGCAATCTCTGCAAGGCACACAAACCAGGAAGTTTTCTAGGGAGCATCACTTTGTCTCGATGTCTTCTCCGCTGGTGGCTCTACCGTTCCGTGAACGAAGTAGGGTGTGTGCAGCAGTCCAAAGCACTAGCCGTTCCAATCTGACACGATTTAAACGAAGTGGAAGGGATCAAAGTCGGCAAACTCGACTGCGAAACACACCGCGCGTTTGAGTCCCCAGCGGAGTTCGCATAACGAACGTTTTGCCCAGACTTCTTCTCCACTTTTGGTCCTAACGTTGGGCGGATGGAGTAGTCGACTCCAAGAAACTCATGACAAAAATTGCTCAATGATATTCGGGATCGGAAAAGGTTTTGTTGCTGGTAACTCCGTTAAGGCTCCACAAGAAATCAATCTTTCACCCATCAACTTAACTTCAGGAAATCGGGCTACGTACTTTTTAGCGTTTCTCGCTGATTCGAAGTTCTCTCGATGTAGCAAAGTTCGACAGCGTTCGGCCAATTTAACATTGGCTGGAATTGAGTCCGTTAAGGGAATAGGATAGTGACCACTTGCGACGCCAAATTTCATCGCATGAACGCCAACAAAATATATGTAGCGTCCATCCTGGAAACCTTCGCCAATCTTAAGCGTTAGGTAGTGGTATTTATCTCTGTCTTTTCTGTCCATGAAAACGCGACGCCAGTCCATTACTTGGATATAAAACGCTCCTAGCTCTGTCCAACCAAGTGCGTTCGAAAATGCAGTTACTGCTTCAATGCTAATGCGCTCGCTGTTCAATGTCCTATCCATTCGCAGAGAAAGTGTGTTATCAAAATATCGGGCGATCAAGTGCAGGTTACAATGTGTAGGAAACACGCTGAAGATGTATTCCCGTAACTAGATTCCGCACTTGCATCTTACCAAGCCCTCTGATTTGAGCGTGACCGGCATTCCGCAGGGTTGATTCAAGAGATTGCGAAATCTGGGTAAACAAGAAGCGGCCTTTCTGCCATGATTAGGGTCTCTAACATCCAAATCAAAGGCAGGAGGCCGCTTAAAATGAGCTTGAAGGATTCAATTGGTCTTTTCAACCCCACTTCCGAAAAAAACACTCCCGAGGAGGCTCTGCTTTGCCTCCAGCAGACACAGGAGCAGGTGCGGCACTTTATTGTTGATGCAGCCCGTTCAGGCATGTCGTTCGATGAAGCGGAGCGAAACGTTTGGGAAATGGTCAAGAAGGTAGGCTTCGTTGCTATGGAGTTGCTACTGAGACTTCAGGGCAATGGGGATCTGGGTAAACAGATCAACGCGGTGAATGACAAGGTGCTGAAACGAAGCCCAACCCCCGTTGTCACGACCGTTCGATCGATTTTTGGACACCATCACTTCGAAGAATTTGCCTACAGCTCGGGCAACAAACGCAAAGTAGAACTGTATCCCATCAGTGCCAGACTCCAACTCCCTGAGCATCAATGGTCCTACCTTTTGCAGGAATTCTCCCAGCTGTTTTGTGTCGATCAAGCGTTTAATCAATCAGCAAGAAACCTAGAAACAATCTGGGGAAGTAAATTTTCCGTCGATACCTTGGAGCAAACGAGCCAACGGATGGGCAAGCACGCGGATCAGTTTCTCGATCGCTTGCCAGTTCCTAAGAAAGAGGAAGAGGCTGCCATTCTAGTGGCCTCCGCAGACTGCAAAGGTGTACCACTAGTCAAAATAGACACCGAGAAGGTAGCAGCCTTTGAGAAGACCAAAAAGAATCCTGGCAATCGACGCATGGCCACAGTGACAACCGTGTACTCCGTCGATCGATTCGAACGTTCTCCTGAAGAAATTGTGGCAGCATTGTTTCGCGATGATAGGGAAGACGCCGATAACAAACCTAAAAGACCCAAACCAAAATTCAAAAATACAACGGCTCATTTTCCGACCGTCTACCTTGATCAAGACGAGGAGATTCAGATCAGTGGTATCCACGAAGGAATCGCTTGGCTCACAGAGCAGGTGCTACTGCGACGGCAAACCGACCAGCCACTAGTGCTGTTGATGGATGGCCAAGAAAGCTTGTGGGACGTCGCCGCCATGCACCTATCGTCCGAAGCGTTTGTCCCCGTTCTCGACATTATTCATGTTTCAACGTACGTCTGGAATGCATCAGCACTGCTGTATCACGAGAGAAATGATCGCGAAGAATTTACACGCGACCGATTACTCCGAATACTTAATGGTGAGGTTAAAGCTGTCATTCGAGGTATGCGGCGAATGGGAGGAGTGCACGAGCTGAGGGGTGAAAAACTGAATGAACTTGAAAAGATCTGCAACTACTTTGAGAACAATAAGTCCCGTATGGAGTACGACCAATATCTCAAAGCGGGATACCCGATTGCATCGGGCGTAATCGAAGGCGCTTGCGGACATCTCGTCAAGGATCGCATGGAGCGAAGTGGCATGAGATGGAAATTGGAAAGTGCTCGTAGTATGCTCAATGTTCGAGCAGCATTTCAAAGCGATTACTGGCCCTTGTTTCAGCAAACAAGAATCAAAGAACAAACGGAAATCGTGCACCCGAACAGAACGCTCACTGAAGGTTACGCACCGCTTACACTTGCGTGCTAGCATGCGGAATGCCGGTCACACTC
>JBIKMB010000119.1:0-17124 GCA_044359485.1 Pirellulaceae bacterium
ACATTGGCGGCCATTTCCTGTTTCTTCAAGCATGTGAAAGATATCGTTATCGCTGACGATCAGAATATGCACGGGGCGTTTCCGTTTGGTTTTAGGATGAAAGGTTTCGGCCAGCCGATGGATTCCAAACGAATAGCCTGTACCGAGGTAATTCATCATCACCTTCATCACACTTTCGGCATTTCGCTCAAAATCATCCGTTGATACTGTGTTACCCGGTTCGCCCGAAAGCACCACTTTGACGCGTGCCCCGGCGCGGAGAGCGGACAGACTGATGATGGCTCCCGCTAAGATTGGATAAGAGAAAAAGCGCGCGGGATCCTGCATCGATCCGCTGCAATCAACCCCTAGATAGAGATCAAGGGGTAAACGTTGTTGCTCATTTCCCTGGCTGGTCCCCACCCATCGTTCTCGCGTCGTTACACCTGGAATGACCACGGGACTCGCAGTCAGCGTGCTGATCCAATCGATTGTATCGATATCGCTGGCTGCATCCCATAAATCGAGACCTTCGGGCATCGGGTCGCTGGCTTTAGACTCGATCGTAACAGGGAAGGGTATGAGATAGGGTGCGGCTCGCTCGCGATAATACTTCACTGCGATTTCGCGTTCGCTCAACTTCGTACCCGAGGCTTTCAGAATCTCTGCATAGCTGAATGGATCTCGAAATTTTTTTATCGATTTGTGTCCAGAGTTTTTGCCGGCGACTCTTGCTCCATAAGATCCTGGCGACTCATTGATTTCGATCGGATCCAGTCCGTTCAATGCCGGATCTTGGCTGGGGTGGATGGGCCCATCGGGCTCATCATCCTCAAATTCGGCCAACCCATCGGGAACGCCCCCTTCGCCAGCTTGTAATGTGTCGCACCAAACGCGTTTGGCTTGTTTCGCGTTGCAGACCTCGGCGGTCATATAGGGTAGGCACAAGCAGGCGAATCTGCCGGCGCCTCTCAACCAATCTTTGGAGTAGACGCGAAGCAGTCGAGCACCGAGCCAGGCGTCTTGTTCGATGCGAGTCTCCACGCGATTCCGTGTCAGCGTTTGCGGTTCTAAAGTCCAAAGTATTTCATAGATCCGCATGTAAAATTGCCATAAATCCGAATTACCTGCTGTTTTCTTCAGCACGCCGTACACGCCCGCCATATCTCGGCCGCGGGCTCTTTGTAAATGATCGTTGATGAGTAAGTCAGAATAAAGGTTGGAAACATAGGGAGCTTGCACTTCAACACCCGGCAGGCCCCGTCGAATATTGGCGATTAAGCGTGCGTTATCGATTAAATCCGCCGGACAATAAACGTGATGCCCGATTTCATGTGCCAA
Organism: Pirellulaceae bacterium; assembly: GCA_044359485.1. GTDB lineage: Bacteria > Planctomycetota > Planctomycetia > Pirellulales > Pirellulaceae > JAFLCP01. The sequence goes on from JBIKMB010000119.1 coordinate 1,321, forward strand.
AACCTCCCTGCCGAACTCCTGCAAACCTTCTGCCTGAATTTGCCGCAGGCTGATGACAACGGAATGATCGCGCAGCCGGATCATAGCAAAGCTGCCACTTAGACTTTCGCGTTTTTCATCCTCGACGGTAAAACACCATTTTGGTTCATGCAATTGGATGAAAGGACTCCAGTCGCTCAGCGCACCGGCCCACTCTGCTTGCCAGCGTTCTTGGAGTGGCAGCAACGGCTTTATCTTCCGAGCGCTTGTCATGAGGTCAGCTTTGCAAATAAATAGACATGGAATGAGTTGGTGAGCGTGATCGCCAGTGTATTACCATCGTAAGCCTGACTAGACACATCGACCAAATCGCTCTGGAAATTGTCACAGCCTTGCCAGCGAATAAGGCCTTGAGCGTTGATCGAAGCAGTGGTCGATTGGCTATGCTTTTTGGGTTCGAAATTTGCCATGCGTTGAAATGCATATCCAAACGAATCCGCTACGAGCTGGTAAACATTTCTGCTTTCGCTTACAAAGATTTGCCCATCATGTAAGAACAGAACAGGTGGCTCCAAAAATAGTCCGCCGAATCCCCGAAAAGCACCACAGCGAGACACTTGCTGCACCTTGGCCTGTCCAGCCTTTTTATCGAACGGGCGTCTGCACCACGGATTCGAGTCCAAATCTGTCAACCACTGCCGAATATGATTCTCGGAAACGGTATCGGATACTTCGAAGAGACGACGGAGCAACGAGATGTGGATATCCTGAGTGAGGACCAACGCAGGGTGACGATAGATGGCCATACCTGATGTCCAAGCTAACACTTTCCCCACATCGAGTAGTTGTTGGGGAGTTTCGCATGCACCACAGATTCGTTGAAGACTACCGAGCCAACGTTTAGCAATCTCCGGAGATTCCATCGTTAATGCCACAACAGCATTGCTGAAACTACCAGCAATTCGTTTTGGACTTCGCGATAGTGTCTTTGCGAGACACGGTAGGACCTCTTTCCAGAGCTGCATCAGTGTAGGTGAATTTCCGGACTCGGAGAAATGGCCAGCCGCAAACAGGTCGAGGCTTACTTCATATAGATCGATCAGAGTGGTACGAGCTCGCTCCTCTGCGATATGCTGCACCGCTTGGACCACTGGTAGAACAGTCTCGCCCACATGCTGACTCCAAGCTTGGCTATCAATTTTGGTACCAAATGCTTTCCTTCGACGGAACATCTGGTTCAGCAGCTCTCGATGGGCAACAAGTAGTTCAATCATATTTGCTGAGAGGGCAATATGGGTTGTCATCGCTGGCACCTACGAATTTCCAATCGACCGTTCACTATCGCTCGCCTTGTTCTCGCTGAAGAGTATGCTGCTTGCTTGGATTATCTATTGTTTCCAGGTCAACCAACGCAAATAGTTTGTGTATCGCTGATGCAGGTATTTTAGTTTGAGAACGTCGTCGTACATGAAGCCATAGAATTTTCGCGATTCGCTCCAAGATTTCAAAATTCGTTCGATTTCGACAAGTCGTTTACGCACCTCTTCTTGTGCGAGTCCTTCGAGCCCCTGACCAAACTGATCGCTCAGCTTTTTGACTGGGTCATCTTTATCGAGCTGTAGACGATCGTACTCTGCGCAAGACATATCAAATATTCGGCGAATCCAGGCGACTTTATCGCTACGGTATGCCGCATTATCGGCCGCTTCGAAGAATGGGCAGTCGGCATCTTGAACCAATTTATCATGCAGTACAAATGGCAAGATCTGTCTTAAATCCTCGAGTTCTACTTGGCTTCCACCGCGAAAGAAAGCGAGTGCCTTCACAAAGCTGAGTGTTGTCATAATGGCTCGAACGGAAATACCATTTTTCGTTTGAGCACCGATGTCTTTGATTTTGTCTTTACCGGTTTCTGCGCCGGTCACATGATGCCAATCGAGGCCGGCAAGCTTGATGGTATCTTTGGTTTTGTATTCGAACTGTTTCGCCGCTGATTCGCAGTATTCGAGCTGGCTGGCAAAAAACTCAAACCGCCGCAAGATATTGGTCGGTACTGGAATAACGCGTATCTGTTGATGAATATCGTTGAATTCTTCCTCGGTGAAAATAATTTCTGCAGGAATCATTTCCTCCGGACGAACGCCGGATTCAATTCGCTCTAATAAATCCCCCAGAAACCGGCAATTAAAATGCAAAGCCTTTACGACGATATCGATTCGATCGCGCAGAGCCTCGATCACTTGATAAGTCCCTCCCCCTGCATCATCGTTGGCGGTTAGGTACCAAGCCGAATCGGGACATTCATAGGTTTGATCATAGAGTTCCGCGTAATTGTCTGACATCAGGGTTAGCAAGGCGGATTGAGTGCGAGTAGGAATACGATTGTACTCATCAATAATTTTTACCCGCATACCCAGCCATTTGCGCCAGGCGATTCCGATCTGATCGATGCTTTGCGCTTTGATGAGGTCTGCAGGGAGCGGATTGCCGAGCAAATCGGCGATGGTCATTTGCGGTTGCCCTTTTTGGATCGCCCGACGCACATCGCGAATCGGATAACCGGCGAGCAATCCCATCAGCACGGCGCTGGAGGTTTTCCCACGCCCCGGTCCCCCCACCAAAAGACATTTTGCGCGAACTGCAAAAGCCAGCAGGGGCATCAAGACAAAACTGCAATAACTCTGCCCCGAAGGCAAAATGACGTTGTTGCCACGATCTCCAAAGGGGAAAACTTGGGGCGTTCCATCATTGTATTCAATATCGTAGAAGGGACTGATGATGGCATGGTTGATGATCCAGAAATACGCTTGTCTCAATTTTTCATCCAGCGATATCGCCGCTTTGGACTCCGCATCCTGTAGATCTACCGGTCCGCGATACAAATCGGCAATATCAAATTCGCGAATCGTTTCTTTCGGATTCGGATTGGTGGGAGCGGCCGACACACGCTTAAAGAAATTCGACAACATCGATGCTATCTCCGCAAATAAGAAACTAGGCCGTCAGTATACCGCCTGTAGAAGCCCCGAAATGGTCTGCGAAATTTGAAAAGCGAATAAATCTTGGTCCCGGCGCATCTCGGCTAGGCAAGTTCCCCTGATTTTCGATTTCGCGTACTTGCAAAGCTTTTTCCGATCAGCGAGGATCAGATGAAACAAAGAGTTTATCGTAGGGTATGGCATCAAAGTCCGGTGCGAATTTCCTGCAACCGACAGCGATTGAACGAACTCTAATTCAAATTGGTCCCCACCAAATTCGGCCATAGGCGAGGGCCGCTTCAGCCCTATTCCTAATCGTGCTATTTAGTGACAGTCCTCATCAGCAACGGGAGATTGCGATATGAACTTCAACCGCCGTGATTTTTTGGTTACCTCCGCTGCAACCGTCGCTCTAGGCTCCCAGGCCCTCGCAGCAACCACGCCGGCCGTTACAACCCCATCAGCTCCCAAAAAATTGGTTTTGATTGCAGGCACACCCAGCCATCCACCCGGCATGCATGAACACAATGCGGGGGTGCAGTTGTTTCATCAATGTTTGCAGGGGATCGAGGGGCTTGAGGTCTCCTATGTTCTCAACGGTTACCCTAAGGACGATTCCGCACTCGACACCGTCGATGCGATACTCTGTTATTCCGATGGGGGTAAAGGGCATCCTCTCATTCAGGGCGACCGCATACAGCGTTTAGGAAAGTTGCTGGAGAAAGGAGTGGGACTTTTCTGCTTACATTTTGGAGTCGAAGTTCCCAAAGGTCCGGTGGGGGACACATTTCGTGATTGGATCGGGGGATGTTATGAACATGAGTATTCATGCAACCCGATATGGAAAGCGAAATTTGATCGACTTCCCGATCATCCGATCACGCGAGGTGTCCAACCATTCTCAATTCAAGATGAATGGTATTTCAATATGCGATTTCGGCCGGAGATGACAGGGGTGATTCCTATTCTATCGGCCACACCCAGCGATGAAACTCGCGATGGACCGTATGTCTATCCCAAAGGACCTTATCCACATATCCAGGAAGCGAAAGGTCGCGTCGAACATTTGATGTGGGCAACCGATCGACCTGATGGTGGGCGAGGCGTTGGCTTTACAGGAGGTCATTTCCACAGGAACTGGGGTGACAATAATTTTCGCAAGTTAGTTCTCAACGCGCTCCTTTGGATTGCCAAGGTCGACATTCCCAAAGATGGTGTCGCTTCGACTCTCACGCCCGAAGACCTACAGAAGAATCTAGATCCCAAAGGAAAGTAAGCGCAGGGATCGCGTTGTTCTCGACCGTCATTCATTCATCGTATTGAGCATCACTATGTTACTTCGTTTTCTCTCGATCGTTTTGTTTCTCGCTCCAACGCTGTTCGCACAACTGTCCAATCCGGCACAACCTCCGGTGGCGCCCACACGGCCGTACAGCTTTGACTTCCACGGCAAAAAAATAGAAGACCCTTATTTCTGGATGAAGGACAAAACAAATCCAGAGGTCATTAAATATCTCGAAGCCGAGAATGCCTATCGCGAAGAGATAACCAAAAACCTCAAGCCATTCGAACAAAAACTATACGATGAAATTCTCTCGCACATACAGCAAACGGATCTTAGTGTTCCAGTCCGTGAAGGGGATTACTACTTTTATGCAAGGACTGAAGAAGGTAAGCAGTATCCGATCTATTGCCGAAAAAAAGGGAATCTTGAAGCGCCTGAAGAAATACTGATCGATGTGAATGAACTAGCGAAGGATCAAAAATTTCTCTCTGCATTTCCAATCGGAACCTCCGATGATCATAACCTGCTAGCCTATATGACCGATACAACAGGATTTCGAGAATATTATCTATCGATCAAAGATCTGCGCACCGGCAAACTGGTCGAAGACAAATTGAGTAAGATTACCGGTTTTACTTGGAGTGGTGATGGAAAAACCATTTTTTATGTTACGGAGGACGAAGCTAAACGCCCTTACCGACTGTATCGCCACATCCTGGGCCAGCCGATCGAAAAGGATGTGCTGATCTATGAGGAGAAAGATGAGTTATATCGCCTTGATGTGGAGCGAACTCTAGATAAAAAATATCTTGTTTATAGCGTCGCCAGTGCAACGACCACAGAAAGCAGCTTCCTGGACGCAAACCAACCGCTGGGCGATTGGCGACTTTTTGCTGAACGCCAGGAAGGCGTTGAATACAGTATCGATCATCGCGATGGAATCTTTCATATCCACACCAATGCTGACCAAACCACAAACTTTAAATGGATGACCTGTTCCGTCGCTGCAACGCAGCCCAAGGATTGGAAAAACTTTGAAGAACCGGACCCGATGGTCTTCGTTGAAGGCATCTCAATTTTCAAGGACCAAGCTGTTATCAGCGAGCGAGAAAGTGGTGTACCCCAGTTGCGTGTTTATGATTTTGCCACCAAGCAATCGCATCGCATCACGTTTCCTGAAACGAGCTATGAAGTTGGCCTAAGCAGCAATCCGGAATTCGATACCCATACGATCCGGTTTACTTATACGAGCATGGTGACACCTGGCTCGGTCTTCGATTACAACATGACCAACCGAGAACGCTCTTTGCTCAAGCAAACAGCGGTCCCGGGTGGATTCGATCCAAGTAACTATGAGTCCGAGCGAATCGAAGCGACGTCACATGATGGAGTCAAGGTGCCAATATCGCTTGTTTATCGCAAGGAACTAAAGAAAGATGGCACGGCACCGCTATACCTCTACAGTTATGGTTCCTATGGCTACAGCACCGAACCCGGCTTTAGCGCCGCAAGACTGGTACTCTTAGATCGAGGTGTAGTGTTCGCGCTGGCGCACATCCGTGGAGGAAGCGATCTCGGTCGCCAATGGTATCTCGATGGCAAATTGATGAAAAAGAAAAACACATTCTTCGACTTCATTGCTTGTGCCGACCATCTGGTGAAGGAAAAATATGGAGCGCGAGATCGATTGGCGATCGAAGGGGGAAGTGCAGGGGGGCTGTTGATCGGCGCGGTACTTAATGAGCGTCCTGATTTATGCAAAGTCGCCCACTTGGCAGTACCGTTTGTCGACGTGATTAATACCATGCTCGATGAATCGCTACCTCTAACGGTGCAAGAATACTTGGAGTGGGGTAATCCGAACGAAAAAGAGGCGGGGCACTATATGCTCGAATATTCGCCGTATGACAATCTCGCGAGGAAAGCTTACCCAAGTATCTTGGTCACCACGTCGCTGAATGATAGCCAGGTTCTATTTCACGAACCGACTAAGTACGTCGCCAAATTGCGGTCGCTCAAGACCGATAAAAATACGCTGATTCTCCGCTGCAATATGGATGCGGGACATGGCGGTGCCAGTGGCCGTTACGATTCACTTCGAGAGACAGCAGCAGAGTACGCTTTTATGCTGAGCGAATTGGGCATCCGCGAGTAAGTGATTGCTGGAGAGCTATCTTTCTTGCCGCGTGCCGATTTTCGGCTGCGGCATGTTTTCTTTAGATGCGCGATCGCGTTACAATCCCGAGCAATGCCAACCCTCACATGGCGTAGCACTATGCAACTTGCGCTCTCGGCCGCTTTGCATAGACTCAGATTGGTTTGTACCGCTTGTGACGATGGGGCAAAAAATTCTTAGACTATTAACCAAGAATGGTGGGGGTTCGATCGGAATATTCCAGTGCGAATGATTTTTCTATGCCACGCTTCATAGGAGAGGTCTGATTTTCGGCGTTTCTCCCATCTATGAGGTGCTTTATGTCGAAAGAAAAGATTTTCGCTATCGTGTTTCTTATCAGCGCAGGAGTGTTACTTCTTGCATTCGGTGCGTCACCCACTGCCGGTATCGAGTCTCGCAAGATCAACTACGTAAACCAGTCTGGACAATTGATTCGCCAACTGGAGTTCCAAGCAGGACGCGAAGCGTTTGACTTTGCTAACATTCCACCGGGCGGTAGATCCAGTATTTATCTGGGACGTTGGAGCGCTTATGAAGTGACTGTCAGCGGTACACTGAACGATGGTAGCTCTTTCGGCCCGACTCAATTCCTTCTTCCAAGCACGACCATATCGAATAACTGTACGATTCGAATTCGAGGTAATGGAAATGTTTCGATTCAGCACTAGCGGTTGCGATTTATTTCAGCGCTCGCCGAGCTGATTCGATAAAGCCGGGTTGATCCAACAGTTCAAGCAATTTCTGATTGTCCATTAATACGATGATTGCCGAGGTATCCAACGGGCGATCGCCGCGCAGCAGCTTTGAAATTTCAGGATCGGTTTGCAAGGCGCGAATAGACCGCTGTATTCTTGGATCGGCTTTCAAGCGTAGCATCTCGGGATTTGCGAGCATTTGTTGGACTCGGTTAGGATTGGCGAGTATCTGAACGGTTTCGCGAATATCTTTAAACCGGTTGAGTCGCGGTATTTTTTCATACGGATTGTACTGCTTTACCCACTGACCGACATAACTCCGATGCGCTTCGTCCGTGATGCGATTCATCAGGGATAAAGAAGTATTCTGGAGTTGAACGTTGTTGACTACGGATTCAGTTCTGGTTAGAGATTGGATCATGAACAATCCACCCACCAACAGAAGTACGGCGGCAACACCCTGTATACAGCCAAGTAGACCACCCACATATCGGTTCAAATTCTGCAAGCTTTTTCGCTCGCTCAACAGGGCGACCACCAGACATTTACAGAATTGATCGATGACCAGCATGATTGCCGCGGTGGAAACAACGACACTCAGTAACCGATTCGTCAGTCCAGTTGTTCCCAGCATTTTTGTAAACTCGCCTTCGCAGCGAGTGCCAATCATCGGACCGTAGTAAAACGCTGCGCCCATCGCGAGTAGGACCACCACCATCCCAACCGCCCCCGCGCGCAACCCGCTGCATCCACAAAGACTCACCAAACACCAAGCAGCGGCCAAGACATAATCTTTGGAAATGATGGACCATAAAAGTATGGGAAAAAATATCGCCAAGCAGATAACATCCAGCACACTCCAGCTACTATTCGTGCTGGCTTGCTGGGACAGGGCTTCGGTGCGCATTGCTGCCATTGTTTCCTCGCATTCGTCCAATGATCTACTTTGAACTCTAGGTTAAGATCCGGGCATCCCTTTCTTTTGGGAAGGAAAAATGCCTTGAAATAGGACGTTTTATGGGCAAATCGATCCAATTTAACGCAGTTTCGCGTCTAAAATGGAATGAGCTCGGGCCTGCAATTTAATAGCGTCCCCCCGATAGCCCAAGAAGCTGCTTGGCTTTTGACTCCGTCGGTCTGAAGGTATCAATTAATCCTTTTTTAACGGCCACTCTCTTACCTAGTCTCACCCGTTGGCGACGCCGGAAAAAGTGGGCTATGCTACGCTGGATTGTAAGCAATCCTCATCGCATTTTTTTCTTCAAGCCACATGACAGCCATTTTAGGGATATCAGCCTTTTATCATGACAGCGCCGCTGCTTTAGTGGTTGATGGCGAGCTGATTGCTGCAGCGCAGGAAGAACGCTTTACCCGCAAGAAACATGATGAAAGTTTTCCCAGCAATGCGATCGAATATTGTTTGAGTGTTGCCAACATTTCAGCCGGCGATTTGGACTACATCGCCTACTATGAGAAGCCATTGAGCAAATTTGAACGTTTGTTGGAGACCTATTTGGCCTATGCACCCCGCGGTTTTCGGTCCTTTGCCCAAGCGATGCCGATTTGGCTGAAAGAGAAACTATTTCTACGAAGATTGATTCGCTCGGGTCTACCGGCAGCAGAGCGTGCCAAGATAATCTTCACCGATCATCATGAGAGCCACGCAGCGAGTGCTTTCTTTCCTTCCCCTTTCTCAGAAGCTGCAATCCTTACTTTAGACGGAGTCGGCGAGTGGTGTACGACCAGCTGGGGTGTTGGAAAAGGGAATCAGATCGACCTCAAACAGCAACTTACCTTTCCCCACTCCCTCGGCTTGCTTTACTCGGCAGTCACCTATCACTGCGGCTTCAAGGTGAACAGCGGCGAATACAAATTAATGGGACTGGCACCTTATGGTCGCCCCGTTTTCGCGGACAAAATCCGCGATCATCTTATCGATGTGAAAACGGATGGCAGTTTCTGGATGAACATGAAATACTTCAATTACTGCCAAGGCCTCACGATGACCCATCGAAGGTTTAGCGATTTATTCGGTTTCAGTCCGCGACATCCCGAATCGCAGCTTGAACAAAAACATATGGACTTAGCGGCCAGCGTGCAGGCAGTTACCGAAGAAATCTTGATCAAACTAGCGACTCATATTCGCCAGCAATCCGGTATGCGGCATTTAGTACTGGCAGGTGGAGTGGCCCTGAACTGTGTAGCCAACGGTGAATTACTCCGATCGGGACTCTTTGAGAACCTCTGGATTCAGCCCGCTTCGGGCGACGCTGGGGGTGCACTGGGCGCTGCTCTGTTCGCTTGGCACCAACTGCTGGAGAAACCAAGAACCTGCCAAGAAACCGACTCACAAAAAGGAAGTCTACTTGGGCCCGAATTTTCGGACGCTGAAATCATCGCTCTTCTTGAAGAGCAACAACTGTCTTACGAGCAGACGAAAACAGAGGAGATGCTTTTTCAAAAAACCTGTGAATTGCTCAAGAATGAACAGGTAGTCGGTTGGTTCCAAGGTCGCATGGAATTCGGACCTCGTGCACTTGGCAGTCGCAGTATCTTGGGCGATCCTCGCTCGAGCAAGATGCAAGCGACTATGAATTTAAAGATCAAGTATCGAGAAAGTTTTCGCCCCTTTGCTCCTATCGTACTGCGAGAACATGCCGCTGTATGGTTCGATATCGCACCTCAGCACGACAGTCCTTATATGTTGATTGTGGCTGATGTAGCTGTTTCGAAACGTACGCCTCTTACCCCCGCACAAGAGCAAACATTACAGGAATCTCCCGACCTGTGCGAACGAGTCAATATTCCTCGATCCGAGTTACCGGCGATTACCCATGTCGACTACTCTGCTCGCCTACAGACCGTTGACTCAACGCGCAATCCACGTCTGCATGGCTTGCTTTCCGAGTTCTATCGGCAAACAGGTTGCCCCGTGCTGGTCAACACCAGCTTTAATGTGCGAGGAGAACCGATTGTCTGCACACCGGCGGATGCTGTACGCTGCTTTCTAGCAACAGAAATGGACGTATTGATCCTTGGAAACGTTATTATCCACAAATCTGAGAACCGCGAAAAAGAAGTCCGATTCAGCCGCACAGAGCACCTAGCTAAATTCGCTTTAGATTGAAAAGAATCCAAATGCGCTTTCAAGATATCCCTCGAACACCGACCGCAAAAATGCTCCGCCAATTCGGCATATTGGCGCTAATCCTTTTTGTCGCTCTCGGCGCGTATCACTACGGTATGCACCAACGAGAGTGGTTGGGTATTAGCCTGATGCTACTGGGATTCTATTTTGGACTGCTCGGTTGGCTGAGACCGCAGTGGCTCGCGCCAATTTTTATTGGCTGGATGATAGCCGTATTTCCAATCAGCTGGATTCTGTCTCATCTGATTTTAGGATTTCTTTTTTATGGTTGCTTCCTACCGATTGGATGGGTACTTCGTTGCCGCGGATACGATCCACTGCGACTTAAACGCCCGCTGGACTCCAGCTATTGGCAAGATCGCCAGTCAAACTCCGATAAACGTCGATATTTGAGGCAATATTGACTGCGATGGGCTATACTTTTTAGAGACAGCATTTCATTTTCTTGTTAGATTGCGATGGTCCATGAGCGAATCCCCTAAGCCCGATTTTTCCAAGATTGCTGAAGAGGAGAGCCAAACATCGTTTTTGGGTGAGTTATGGGGTTTCTTGAAAACCAATAAAAAGTGGTGGCTCGCACCAATCGTGATTATGTTGTTGATGTTAGGTGCCTTGTTGTTGCTCTCCTCCAGTGCGGCTGCCCCTTTCATCTACACGCTCTTTTAATCGAATCATTGCATCAATCTTATCCGTAGTGAATGGTACGCGCTCATATGGCGATACTCTTGTGGTTAATTCACGCCAACAGACAAGGCTCGGCAACCCGCATTTACTGGCCATACACCAAGCGGTGCTGAGAAAACAAATCGGACAAGCGACCAGCGACTCGAATCGGCTAGCGTTGGTAGATCGGGAGATAATGAAAGCGAACGCTGAGACTTAAGACGGCCATGCTAGTCGCGTAGATGCGGCCACCTCCCGCTTCTTCACCTTCTGGAGTCCAGCCGCCATCTTGGTTTTGTTTCGGCAGCAGGACATCACGAACTAAGCGTTCCGCTTCAGCGGCAGTCTCTCCACCTTGCTGATGCAAGGCTTGAGCATAGTAGTAAGTGCCGTAGAAGAAATAACGCGTGCCCCACTTCGGTGGATGTTTCTTCAGCCATGTAATGGCGTTAAGGACCAAAGGGGAATCGTACTGTCCGCAAACTTGCATAGCCAAGGCGCCAGCAGCCGTCATCGTGTATTGAATATCACCACTACCCGGAGTGTAGGCGAATCCCGATTCTTGTCGCACCGGTTTTCCTTCGGCATCCAGCGGTGAAGTGCACGATCGCTTTAGATAAATGATTGCTTGTTCGATAGCGCCCGCTGGCACATCGAGTCCATCCGTTTTCGCTGATCTCAGAGCCATCAATTGCCATACGGAAACCGACAGGTCTGCATCGGCAGCATCAGGCGTATAACGCCAACCACCCCGATTCGAACCACTTTTGCTGCGTCTTTGCGCCTTCAAAATCAGATCGATACCTTTTTGACAAGCTTCATGGATGCGTGCATCTTGTTCCGGCGTGCTTCCCATCCCCACCATTTCCGAAAGCATCAAGGTGGTGATTCCATGCCCGTACATTCTCGAGCCATCACTCACACCAAAATAGCCTTGATCGTTCTGCCGTTTCTCTTCAAGTACAAAATCAAGCGCTTTGCTCATCGCTCGACCGCGCTCATCATCTTGCGCTGGCGTGATCCCAACGCTGGCCATAGCCATAATGGCAAGAGCCGTCATGGCCGTATCGTGCTGACCCAGTGTGATCGACCCATTTTCTTTCTGTTGGGAAACCAAATACTTGATCGCCCGCTCAATCGCCTGTTTGCTCGCTTCGAACTCCGGCTGCGAAGTGGGGAGGGAATCCTGCCCTATCGCCGGTCCAGCAAGTCCGACAAATAAGCATAAGCCTAACCAGAGCGGCAATCGTTTTAGCAGATATAACATCTCGAATTTCCCGCCATCTTGGGTTGACACTATTGCTTCGAATTTCGCTCAGAAAGAGTTCGGAAATAATTCTCGATCTGACGTCGATATCGAGGGGCAACAGCTTCTCGTTGGCTTTCAGCAACTTCCTCCGATTTTTTCTCGCGCAGTCGACTCCATGCGCCCAGCGGTTCGCCCGTCAGTTGATCAGTCGAAAATACCTTGCTCGATCCACTACCGTTCGGATTCGGAATAAAGATTCCTTGACTCGTCTTCGCCTGCGACGGCTCTCGAGTGACAACCATGGTTGGAGTCTGCGACTGCGATTCCGCCGAGGCACGTGTTTGCTGCAACTGCTGGGAGATTTGCTGCTGCGAATTTCTCAAACTGGATAAACTCTCGGTACCTTCCTGACTAGCAGATTGAGCCAACGAATCCGGTTTAATGTTACCGCTGGGATCCCGCAATTGACGATCGAGTTCATCCAGCAACTCGGCCATTTCCCGGGGAGACAATGGTCCCTGATCCTCTTGTGACGACGCATCATTCATCGAAGCGGAGTCGCCAGCATCGGCCAGTTGTTCTGGTCCGGCAGGAGTCGAGGGATTCTCCTCTCCAGGCTGCTGATCGTTCGGCATGCTATCACTAGCTGATGGATTATTTGCCGCGGCCGTGGAACCGGTCTGGTTCGTATTACCAGGTTGATTTGCACTGCTCGGCTGTTTTGACTGGCCTGGCTGCGCGGTTTCACTCGTTTGAGCTGTATTATTGGCCTGGGCTGTATTGTTGGCCTGGCTGGAATCACTAGGTTGCGTTGCTTCGCTCGCAGCAGCCGCATCAGCGGCCTGCGCTTGAGCTTCCTGGTCAGCGAGCAATTGCCCCAGTTCACTGGCTCGAGCCTGCAATGCATTTTGTGAGTTCTGCAAAGCGTTTGTCGCATTGCGAGTTTCTTCGGCCGAAGCGTATCTCGGGTTGCTGGCTCCTTGTGGATTACCTGCGGCTTGCAGTTGATTTTCGGCTTGTTGGGCTTCATTTTCGGCGGTGCTATTAACACGCTGTGCAGCATCGGCAAGTGCTTGTGCCGATTGCGGCGCGTTTAGTCTCGCTTGATGATTGGCCGCTCGGTCCAAATCGCGTGCCGCATCAGCGACTGCTTCCTGTAAGGTTTGCTGCTGTGTAGCCGCATTGGCCAATTGCTGTCGAGAGGCTTCGAGCTGCTCAATCCAACTAGATTGCTCTACAATTTCCTGAGTATCTTGTCTTAACGCTTCCGCTTGCTGGGCGACTTGTTCAGCTAAGCGTGCGGCCAATTCAGTATTTGGACTGGGCGCATCCAAACTACCAGGTTTGGTATCAAGAGCGGTACGGCGCTGTTGGGCCTCGGTAAGCCGTTGTTCTGCTTGCGTCTTGGACTGTTCGGCTTGAGATTGTTGAGCTTTCTTTTCTTGCACGTCCGCTTCCGCATTCGCCAGAGCATTCTTCAAACTCTCGTTATCCGGATTTTTACTCGCTTGCTCGCGAGCTTGATCTCTTTGACGCTCGGCTTGCGCTAATTGTTGTTGCGATTGCTGCACTGCTCGCTCGGCGGCCTGTTTCTTCTGTTCGCGCATGCGCAGATTCTGATCTGCAAAGCGTTGATCTTGCTCCTGTACTTGAGCCTGCACGCGTTCTGCATTTGTCTTCGCCTGTTGCAGTTTATTGGCATCCTCGAACTGTTGCTCTTGTTTGCCTTGGGCCAAACTTTGGGCCGCTTGTTGCACTTGTGGCTCAGCCGCTTTCAGGGCTTCTCCCAATTGCTCGGCCGCTCGCCTCATATCTTCCGGCAATTGGGAACTTGCCTGCTGCCTTGCCTGATCCAATGCCTTATACAGATCCTCAGCAACTTTTTGCAATTGAGCACGTTCCTCCGGTTGTTTGCCCAAGCTCGCTTGATTCTGTGTTTCTTGGGCTAAACGCTGAGCAAGTCGATTGGCTTGATCCAGGGCGTTATTGACTTCTTGAGCTAATTCCTGTCGACGAGGTTCGCGGAGGGGATCAGATTGCGTCAGGGCGCTGCGCAAATTCTTTTCTCGTTCGGCCGCCTGCTCGACGGTTTGCTGCGCCTGTTCGGCGAGATTCTTAGCGATATCCGAAAGTTCTTCTTGCATTTGTTCGTTGGTTTGCAGTTCTTGTTCTAGACGCCGCAGAAGTTCGCGGGGATCCGCTTCTGCGAGGCGAGCCAAGCTTTCCGCTTTGTCATAGGCCTCGGCATTTTCCGATTGGGCATCCAGCGATTGGGCCAATTCCTCTAGTGGGGACTGTTGCTCCGCTTTCGATGAATTTTTGGGCGCAAGCGGATCTTGTTCATAATGTTCGGCGATTGCTTGAAGTGTTTCCGCCTCCTTCGCTTGGGTCTCCGCTAGTTCCTCCAGCGCGTTTGATGTTTCTGGCTGCTCGGCGGCTAAAGCGGCATCGAACGCCTCTTCTCTTTTCTCTTCTGCACGTTGCTGCAAAGCGCGAGCGAGGTCAGCAGTTTTTGCCGTCTGCAACTGATCCTCATCCAAAATATTCTGTGAAGCCGCTAAATCCGTAAGTGCGGCCTGCAGTTGTTCGGCCACCTCTTCCTGGCGTTCCTGATTGACTTCCGCGTTTTGATTCAAACGCTCGTCCACATTGGGAACTTCCCCCTTTTCAAAATTTTCCTTCAGCTCCTCTGTGCGTTCTTGTTGATCGCGAGCTAACTGCGCGGCCTCTTTGGCAAGCTCTGGGATAGAGGGGGCTAATTGACGTAAGCGGTCCCGTGCCGCATCGAATTTCACTTTCATCAAATCGTATTGCGCATTGACTTCCTGCTGAACTGAGTCAACCTCCGAACTTGCGGAGATGGAAGGCTTGGTTTCCCATCGACGCACCGAGAATTTTTGTGCGGCCGCTTGTGCAGCGGTCGACCAACGCAACGCATTCAAAATATCCACCGACTCATTTCGAATTTGCGAACGACGAATAAAATCTTGCACGACTTCTATTTCGATCCCCCATGAATCCCAAATTCGAGGGTTTTCGGTAATCGCAAAATTTCCGTTAGCCGCGAATCGCTCTTCGTCTTGCAACTGCTCGAGCCAACGCTGCGCATGCCGGAGTCGCGATTCCGTCTCGAGTATGGCAACACAATCGTTAATCACTTGCATCACCTGTTCGGTTTTTTTGCTATCGCCTCGATTCATGTCCATTTGATGGACGATGGCGCGGTAGGCCAAACCCAAATCGGATCCAGCCATAGCCGAATAATCACCGGCTGAATGATGCGATTGTCTTCGCGACTCCAGTTGCTTCACATACACCATAAAGTGCGCGGGCAACAACTCAGCATCCGCTTGCAATTGTCGATTTGCATGCCAATCTTGAATCGCTCGCGTCAAAATTTCGTTCGGCCGGCCGGCAATTTGCATCAGTTCTCTCCGCCCAGCGATCAACTCATTGGGTAGGCCTGAATGCAATTGATTCGCTCGACCTCGATATTGAAGTTCTTTCAGTATTCTGTCGACTTCATCCTTTCGTTGTTTGCGTTCTTGTTCATTCTTGGGTGCTTCTTGAGCACAAAAGCTCTCCATGCGTTCCGACATTTGCTCGGACCAACCTGCCCAATCCGCGAGAC
>JBIKMB010000332.1:0-5153 GCA_044359485.1 Pirellulaceae bacterium
GCAGTCCGGTGGAAATTCGTTAACAAACGATGATTATCTGACCCTGCTGCAAATCTACGCCCGCTCCCATCGTAAAGATGGCAAGCCCTACCTCGCCGAAGCGCTTCATCCCGATACAGGATCCTTCGAAGGTCATGATGGCTACAACCACTCGGAACACTATTTTCATTCCGGTTATTGCGATTTGGTGATCACAGGTTTGGTTGGGGTGATTCCACGCTCGGATGATGCGATCGAGATTCGACCTCTTGCCCCATCTACGTGGGAATACTTTGCACTGGATCGTCTGCGCTATCGAGAACATGACATTAGTGTTATCTGGGATAAGAATGGAGATCGCTATCGATTCGGTCCAGGCCTGCATTTATTGGTCGACGGTAAGAGAGTTGCAACCGCCGGCACCCTTCAACCGCTTGTCGCTCTGGGAGTTGCTCCGCTTCCTCAATCCGGTGAGTCGAAAACCGCTTCGCGCCAAAAAACGCGAACCAATTTCGCTGTCAACAATGACGGAACTTATTATCCGCGGATCACCGCCTCGATGACTTCTGCAAATTCATCCCTATCTAAGATCAACGATGGTAACTATTGGTATCTGCAGCATCCACCCAATCGCTGGACATGCGAAGGTTCAAGTTCAGCCATCGACTGGATCGAAGTTGATTTTGGAATGGAACGCGAGATCGATACAGTAAAATTCTTTGTACTGGACGATAGCGATATTTCAGAGAGCCGGATTCGTGCACCCGAACGTATTCAAGTGGAACGCTGGGTCAATGGAGCCTGGACTATGCTGGAACATGAACGCTCTGGCGATCGAATTGCAGGGCATCGTCCCTTTATTTTGAAATTCGAACCACAACGCATAGGGCGATTGAGGGTGACCTTAAAACATGCTACCGGGTTCGTATCTGGTTTGACGGAAATTGAAGCTTGGGGGGACGCTGAGTTGCCGCTGGCACCCTTGCCGAACCCGCCAGGCAATCTGGCGTTTAATGCCGGAGCAGCCGAATATCCCAAAGCGACCGCCAGTTATCACGATCGGTTCGGGGGTGTGCCCGCGTCAGCAATCGATGGCAAGACTAACTTTCTTGCCTCGCCTACGAATCGTTGGACAAGCTACGAATCGCCGAATGAAAGGGATTGGCTGGAAATTGATTTTGGCAAAGAAACATTGTTCAATCGCGTTGAATTGGCAATTTACGATGATCGCGGCGGGGTGCAAACACCGCTAAAATATGAATTGGAGATTTGGCGCGATGGAAAGTGGTATTCCATCGACGATGTGAAGCGAAATCCGGAGTCACCAGTCGGTAGTCAATGGAATACTGCTTCTTTTCCCAAACAGTCCACGTCAAAAATGCGAATTCAATTTACAAATCGCTCTCCGGCCCGCAGCGGCGTTACCGAAGTGATGATCTGGAATGATTAGTCCGACTTGTGTTTCATAGGACGTTGCTCACGGTTTGGCTTCCCAGCCATAGGTAACGTATTGATTGTGGAAAGTGCCATCGGAATAGAGATCAACCACTCCATATCCGGGCGCACATTCATGATAGTTTCCCTTCCACCAGCCGCCGCTTACTGCACCATTGCAGCAGTAAGTCACCTGATTGTAAGAGACTTCGTCGACTAAGTGCTCATGTCCCGAAAGACAGAGTTTTACGTTGGGATGTTTGGCGAAAAGGTTCTTGATTCTACGCGCGTCGATATGCATCCAGGAACCGGGAATGACCCAGTCTCCTGTTTTTTCGTTTTCCCCATCAAAAAAAGAGGTCACGGTTAAGATGGGAATATGGGATAGAACAAGTACAGGAGTGGACGACGGCGTATCACGCAGATCTTGTTCCAGCCATGCGAATTGTGCATCGTCCAATCGAGCTTTGTAGCCGCGTCCGGCAAGCGGTTCGGTAGAGTCCAGCACGATCATATGCCAGCCCGCGTGATCAAAGCTGTAATAAGGATGCTTTAAGCCATATTTTTCCACCGCCCAAGCTTTGCCACTGTCATTCTTATTGCCAAGGATATCGTGATTTCCGACACAAATACGATACGGTATTTTGCACTGCTGTTTTAATACCGAGTTCCAGAGTTTACATTGAATCTCGGCACGTTCTCCGGTGTTTTCCGCGCTATCGACGTTCATCACGTTGTCACCGCCGAAGAGAATCAATGATGGTGGGTCCTCGCCCGCTTGAACATGCTTCAAACAATTTGCGAATCCCTCACCAGCTTGCAACTCTGGTTGGACATGAACGTCGGTGAGATGGGCGAGTCGCAAGACGCGGTCGGCGTTACGCGACGGTGCTGCTGTCGGTCCGCCGAAGCTAATCTTGGCCCCCAGTCCTGCCCAGGCTCCCAGGCCAAGCCCACTGGTTGCCAGCACAAAGTTTCGTCGATCTATCGTTTTTCTGTCAGATGCGGTCATAGCGTTTTCACTCGGTTGTCGCGCAAAGATGGGTATCGTTGTAATTTGCCATGCAAGGGATGGCATCGGCATCAGGGAGCGGTATCCGTCATTTCACCCGGTCGTGAGCATCCTCGCCTTGATGGATCCCAGCAACAGTGGTCATGCACAGAAAAAAGAATAACTAAATGTTGCTTTCATGCCATATCCTCTCGGAAAAGATCGCTCGATTTCACTCCAAATTCATGGTGTCATTTCGCGTGACCGATGGATCGAACGATGGTTTTGTTATAGTGTTACTTCGTAACCCAGTCGCAAGGCTGCGAAGTTGCAGGGCCATCGTGATATAAAAATAGAACGCCATGCATGTAAACGTTTAAAAATGGATAAGGCTGTGGAGATCTCAAGCTGAGTTATTTATGAGCCAAGAAAATTCCAGTTCGTTGCGATCTGTACGGATCGGGTTAATGGGGACCGGAATCGGATTTCTGGTGGTCGGATTAATGTGTATCACCCTTCCCCACTGGCTCGCATTACCGCTGGAATGGCTGGTTGGGGCTGCTATGTTTTTTGCAGGACTTACGGGAGCTTGTCACTTATTGGCTGGGTTGCTGGCGATGGTGATATCTCCTGTCAGTCGACTTGCCCAGACCCGGAAGTCGATTGATCGCTCAGCCATAGGAAAATCCTCTGCCACTGTTGCGCGACGCAGTCCATTTTGGTTGGTAGTGCTGCTGCAACTGATCGTCGGTTGGTTATCCCTGACATCTCCTGAAGTTATTCGACCCTATTGGTTGCTGGCACTTATGGCAGGCATTGCCGTCGAAGGGTGTTTGATACTCTGGGTAAGTGTGCACTTTCATTCGCTTTCGACCAAAATTGGGCTATGGGCAAACGGCCTGTTTTCGATTGTTGTGGTTGTGGTTGTGATGTGGAAATGGCAGCATGTGGATGCGGTCTATTGGATCGCTGCACTGTTAGGTAGTAAGTTTCTTATGCTTGGATGGATCTTTTTTCAAGTGGGATTGAACTCGAATGATTCTGATTTGCGTATGGCGTATGTCGGTGATCAGAAGTTTCAAGAGACACCACAAGTTGGCTTTATCTATGCTGTTTATTATGGTCCTGCGTTTCATTGCGGCATTAGTGTGGGCGAAGGACAAATCGTCGATTATCTCAGCGATGGGATTGTTCGCTTGATTTCCTGGGAAGAGTTTTTGCTTGGTCGTCGTGCTTTAGAATGGAATTATCCCGACGTGACCGAGGGTGAACCGGAGAGGATTTCACAATTCGCGCGCGGCTTGGTAGGGAAGTATAACAAATACGATGCCTTTCGCTTTAATTGCGAAAATCTCGCCATCTATTGTCGTTCAGTAGGTCATACGACGTATTCGAATTTTTCGCAAGCATCGGTGGGCGTTGAAATAGTTAAGCGAAAACCTATTTTGGGTTCGATGGTTCAAATTCTGAACCGCGGCGCATCTTGGTTTCTTTATGGCGCGGGCGGACCCTTTGGCAAGAAGATTGGTTTCGCCATGATTCGCGTAGCGAGCGCCTTTACGGACTGGGTTGTTGCACGGCCGCTGCGTCAAAGCAGCGATTTTTCCGCGCCGCAGGAGATTTATTTTCCGAACTTTGAAGATCGTCAGCCGTCATCGTCCGCATGAGTTGACGTTTCCATGCGAAGGGAAGTTGCAGTCTATCGCCATTGGACCACAAGCCGACGGCGTTAGCCGCGATTTTCGCGTTCCGTTGGTATCCGCGCCTCGGTCGGGTTGTTCAGAAAGCATATGCTGACCAGGAGAGCACGGTAGAATTTGGGCGTCGATGGATATTGAGCCGCAAGGCTTATAAAGTCATCGAATGCCCATGGAGTAAGTGATCACGGATGGAATCGAACCATCGATCTCTCTCATGTCACGAGAGTGTCTTCGCCGCTAGACCACGCGATCAATAGGAAAGTTTTGTTCTATCAATTGGAGGCTTCAGGAAGGGATACCTGGAAAACCCAATTACGATGCGGTGCAGCGTGCCTAAAATCATGCTGCAAATCATAAGTGGTAGACCTGAGGATCGAACTCAGCGATATCAGCATGTGACACTAATATGGGCACCAGCCTTAGCCTACCGTGTAAAAAGCGTTCAATGAATATATTGGTTGATATGGATGAGACAGATTGAGAAATCGTTTTGTTTGACGGTAATAAAAAACCCGGTGTCACTTTGGAAGTAGCACCGGGTCAGCTAACGTTGTATGCGTTAGTATCAGCCAAAAGTGGCCTTACCAGTGGTAACTCCCATATCGACACAGCACATTTACCGTGACGTCCCGCACTGCGTTTTCCCGCATTGCGCTTACGTCGCTGTGGCTTTGCAAATGCACGATATTTGTTTTCATAAAGGTGCTCATGGACGATTAGGTTATCGGTCGTATAGAGGATTTGTTGATCCCATTCTCTCTGCGACAAAATTGTCTCCGTCGCTCTGCATCTATAGACGGCTCGCAGCGGCCCAGGTTCATCAATACAGCAACCTTTTCCAAACTTTGATAGCGCATCGATTCCACTTCGTTAGGGCGGTGCCGGCAAACGGAATGGGGCTTACACGAAGCGTTACATAGTTCGATTCGGTTTTATGGGTGAAAAAGTATCGATAAAGTGATATCTGGCAGTTTGGGCAGGGTGATTTTGGCCACCTTTTCATCAGGTTAGAATAGAAACAGGTGCAGTGACTGCGGTATAATAAGAAA
>JBIKMB010000120.1:0-17017 GCA_044359485.1 Pirellulaceae bacterium
GTTTGGTGTAAGGGCTTTTATAGAGGAATTGGATTTGTGTCGGGAGTCGATGTCGAATGGAATTGCATCCGGTCTAAGAACGAAATCCGCTAAGGATAATGGTTCGCTAGGCTAGTCGATATGGATTGATCGGAACCAGCGGCTGGGATCGAGTTGGAATAGCTCGGTGAGGAGTTCGAATAGATCTGGAAATTGTTCTGTCATCAGGTTGGGATGGCAGAAAAAGGCTTCGCAGGCTTCAGCGAAAAATTCTTCGGGGTTGGTGAGTCCGTAGGTATCGATGGCTGGTTGGATGCCGATGGAGTCGAGTTCCTCGACGCGGTCCATGGCATCTTGCGCGAGTTTTTTCCAAGCGAGGCGTTGCTCGGGTTTTGGAAAGGGGGGTTCTCCATCTAGAACGCCATCAAGGTCATCGATGTGGTGTGCGAACTCATGAATGACAACATTGGCGGTGTGTTCTGGGCTGTAGCATTCACTGGCAACTTGTTCCCAGGCAAGAAGGAGTGGTCCACCTTTGGCATAGACGCCTGCAGCATCGATCTCATGGACGATATGCGGGGAATGAGAGCGCACCTTCTGCTTGAAGCTTTGCATTTGAAGAACGATCGATTTCACGCGATCGTAACAATACAGATCTTTAAAGCCGAGGAGCATTAAGCAAGCGGCGGCAGCCACGGTGACTTTGGCATGTTCTGCATTCTTAATTTCCGCGGGAACAACGATTTCTTTCTCGCGGATAAATATGTGAACGAGTTTCAATAGACGGTTTTGTTCTGCTGCAGAAAGAAACTCCCAGTACCAAAAACTTTGCTGAAGAATATCTGGCCAATGGGTTGGCGTGGGTTGCTTGAAAATTTTTTGGCGACGTCGGTCTTTAAACCATAAGTCGAACATGGGGAGACTCCGGAGAATCTGGATGGGACCTGCATATTGTAGGCAGCCATTTTAGGTATGGCGAGATAAGCTGATGGGAAATTGAGGGGGAACATTGGTGTTAGAATGTGTAAATCGAGTTGGGATCGCGTACACCAAAGAGGCGGGAAGGAGTTATAATCGCGTTGGGCTGTATGCGTTTTATTGGCTTTGGCGACAGACAATCTGCTGTCGGCCGAAGATGCTGTGGCTTGAAAAAATGGTGGATGATTTTAGGCTAGGACGTTTGTTTCTCTTTAGTTTGTGAACGGGCGGAAGATGTTTCAGCGATGGTTGATATGGCCAATAGGCGTTTTCTTGGTGGCGTCAGCGTTTCCTGCAGTAAGTGGCGGCGAGTGGCAAGTTCCATTAGGAGGAAATGCTTATCGTACGGAACCGCGCGGTGACAATGCTACCAATCGAGAAGGCATTTTGTCCATTCGAGATGCACGGCAGAAGTATTCGATTTATTTTGCGGTGGATCAAGCCTGTGAACTGGAGCTTGTAGTGGCTGCTCGCGCGAGTGAGCGTGGTACTTTAAATATCAAAGTCGGCGAGGTCGCCAAGGAACTGACCATTGACAGCCAAAACTTCGCTGAGAAGAGTGCGGGCGAGTTTGAAATCTCCGGCAAGGGTTATGTGAGAGTGGAGTTGGAACGCAAGGATTCGGCTAAGGGAGACCTGCAGATAGGCGATTTGATCGTGCGGTCTGCAACACAGGGGTTGCAGGTGGACTATGTGCGTAGTAACGAAGGGAATATGTTTTATTGGGGGCGTCGCGGGCCATCGGTCCATTTGAGTTATCAAGTACCGAGTGGACTAGATATTCAATACGCCTACAGTGAGATTCTTGTTCCGGAGGGGGAGGATCCGATTGGTTCGTACTTTATGGCCAATGGATTTGGTGAAGGTTACTTTGGCATACAAGTAAACAGCGAGACGGAACGACGTGTGTTGTTCTCGATCTGGAGTCCCTTTCAGACCGATAATCCCAAGGACATACCGGAGGAGCAGAGAATCGTTGCCTTAGGTCGCGGACCGGATGTGCGAATTGGCGAGTTTGGCAACGAAGGATCTGGGGGGCAAAGCTATTTGGTTTATCCTTGGACCGCGGGCAGGACGTATCGTTTTTTAACCGAGGTAAAGCCTGATGGGAAAGGCAATACGATCTACACCTCTTGGTTCGGTGATAAGGGGGCGGGTGAGTGGCGTTTGATCGCCAGTTTTCGCAGGCCCCAAACCAACACGCATTTGAAGGGTTTTCATTCATTTCTGGAAAGCTTTAATCCAACGTTGGGCTTCATAGGTCGACGTAGCCAGAACGGAAATATTTGGGTGGTCGACACCGCTGGCAATTGGCATGAGTGTTTACAAGCTAGATTCTCGGTCGATCCAACTGGAGGCAATCGCCACCGTCTCGATTATTTGGGTGGAGCCGAGGGGGAATATTTCTTTATGCG
The DNA here is from genome assembly GCA_044359485.1 of Pirellulaceae bacterium. GTDB lineage: Bacteria > Planctomycetota > Planctomycetia > Pirellulales > Pirellulaceae > JAFLCP01. Next base: position 2,373 of record JBIKMB010000120.1, read on the forward strand.
AAATTGTGGCTTCTTCAATGAAACGGGTAAGGCGGGTGACGTATTCAAGAGGAACTCAACGGCAGCACAAAAACCGGAAATTGAATTCGATAAGCTGCCGCGGTAGTCGGTTAGAATTAAGAGCCTATCCGAAAACCCCGAAACCGCCACCAGCGTTAATGCGGTTAATCTTGTAGGAAAACCGCGGCTAACGCCGTCGGCTAATGGTTTTCGGATGGGCCGTAAGTCAATGTTGATCAGCCAGTTTTTTGGACCACTCAAATTTCAGCGATACGTTTGTGGATCCGTTTTAGCATCTTGGCTGATTTAAGTTCCTCGGCGATCTTGAGGGCGATTTGCCAATAGTCTTGGGCGTCTGAAAAACGCTTTTGAGCGAAACGAATTTCAGCCAATTCATCATAGATGGACAGCAAGAAATCTTTGTTTTTCATTTGGAGTGATATTTCGAGGGATTCGTTCTGCAGACGCTCTGCCTCTGGGAGGTTCCCCTGCAGGCGTCGCAGAAAACCTAGAACACTGATGACGTTAACATAGTCGTCCGCTTGTCCGGCGCGTGAAAACAGCTTGAGCAACGACTGCAAAACTTTATCGGCAGCGTCGTATTTTTTCTCGCCGATATCGCATTCAGCCAAGAGCAGCTTTGCAAATCCGACTCCTTCGGTCGATTCTTCATCCGTTTCGAGTCTTAGCAGTTGGTTCGAATACTTGCGGGCGATGCCCCAATCTTCGGTATGGATATGTGCGCGGGCAAGATTTGCCAGGTTTGCGATCAGCCCAAAAAATTCATCTTCGCTTTCGTTGATTTTCATCGAGCGTTGGTGATACTTTTTCGCTTCGGAAAATTTTCCTTGAATTTGGTGTACCACTCCAATTCCGTCTAGAGCGTTTGCAAATTCGTCCATGATTTCTAATTCTTCGCAGATAGCTGCTACTGATTCGTATTGTTCCAGCGCATCCTCAAGCCTGCCGAGACAGCGCAGCGCGTCGGCGAATTGCCGAGCGCAACTGAGATAAATCTTGCTGCAATCTTCATCGAGTTCTAAGTCTTCATATTTTTCTAGAATCGTATGGAATGTTTCTGCGGATGATTCAAATTGTCCTAGATCGTATTGGATTTCGCCTATGGTTACCGAAGCTTGCAGGAGATCATAGGTTCTTTCCGAGTCGTTCAGCATGGGGATGGCCCGGTTTAGAGACTCTATTGCATCCTGCCTCTTTTCCAGCGAAAGGTACAGATAACCGAGACTCAGATGGCCTCGGCCGAGTACTTGAGGATCACCGGTGTGAAGCATTTTTTGGTAGTACTCAATGGCTATATCGTAGTTGTGCTCTTCTTTCGCGCAGTCCCCGGCTATCTCCAAGGTTCTGGCATCTTTGGGGGCCATGGAAATCATCTTAGCGAGACATTTTTTCGCTGCATTTCCATTTTGTTCGTTCAGCAGGTAGAGCGCTTCTTCATACAAGTCATCGAATGAATGTGACATTTTGGGTTGCGGTTCCGCGGTCCATGGGAAGCTGTTTGGAAAAAACTAAACCAAATCGTAGCCTCATGGTCGAAAGTTCACAATCAAGTGTGGTAGGAACGGGCGAGAATCCTACCTAGAGAATCCAACCTAACGGTGTAGCTGTGTCGGCCACAGCCTCTCTTTCGTTATTCTGGACAAGGATTGGCTGCATTGCTTGGATTTAGCGGTTTGAACGAGCGTTTCGCGTGGGCTGTTATCCGAAAAAGCGGTTGGCAACTGCAGGAAGCAACGATGGCATGCCGAGCGATTATCAGAGAAAGTTGAAGTTGAGTTTGGCGGAAATTTGGCCAATCGTGGCGTGAAAGACGTCGCTGGAGGGGTTGGTTGGAGTCGCATTTGGGATAAAAGAAGAAATGGTGAATCTAAAACTACGCCTCAGTGAAGTATCTGGTAGGAATGGAGGACAAAGTTTATCGTTGGAACGATTTGGCACATCATTTGCTGAAGTGGGTATTAGCATTCATAATGATTTTTGCCGCAGTTTGATTCGCAGAATCGGCCCGGGATTGCGAGTTCGTTGTTGGTGGTAATGAAGCGACCATCAACAACGCCACCATTAGTTGAGATGAGATTGCAAAAGAGCAAGTGGATGGACAGTCTGTTGATAAGACAGCGATTAATGAGAAGACAAACTTGAGAAGACAAACTTGAGAAGACAAACTTGAGAAGACAAACGATGAGAAGGCAAGCGATGAGAAACTCTGCGAATCGCGCGGGCGGTTTTACCTTGGTTGAGTTGCTGGTAGTCATTGCGATTATTGGGATCTTAGTAGGTTTGTTGTTGCCTGCGGTTCAGGCGGCACGCGAGGCTGCCAGACGCATGCAGTGCTCGAATAACATGAAGCAACTTGGGCTCGCGTTGTTGAACTATGAATCAACCCATAAGCGTTTTCCACCTTCGGTCGTGGTGAATTTGAATGTTTCTTCGACAGGGAATAATGTTTCATGGGGTGTGCATGGTCGAATTCTGCCTTATTTAGAGCAGGGGAATTTATACAATGTGGTGGACTTGAATATTGCTTGGGACAATCAACTTGCAATCCATGAATTGAAAATACCAACGTTCATTTGCCCAAGCGATGCTCGCGGCAACGAGATACGGGTGATGGGTGCAGGGCGTCCTAGTTTGTATCCGACAACTTATGGTTTTAATTTGGGTACATGGTTTGTGTACAATCCCGCGACACGAACCGGTGGCGATGGGATGTTTTTTCCTAATTCTTTTCTTCGTATAGCAGACTGCGTTGATGGAACGAGCAATACACTGTTCGCTGCTGAAGTCAGAGCTTGGACGCCCTATACGCGAAACGGTGGTCCTGTCTCACCAAACATACCGATGTCTCGAGCAGAGGTGGAGGCGAATGTGGCCAGTGCAACGGATTTCAAAAATACTGGGCACACGGAATGGCCTGATGGCCGGGTTCATCATATCGGCTTTACGGCGACGTTGACACCCAATAGCTTGGTGCATTATACCAATTCGGGTGTGCTGTATACGCACTCGGATTTTAATTCTTGGCAGGAAGGCCGCAATGGGAATGCAGGTATGCCGACGTATGCGGCGATTACCTCCCGCAGCTTTCATCCGGGTGTCGTCAATGTGTTGCGCGTCGATGGATCGGTACAGTCGATCGGCAATACGATCGACCTTTTTGTTTGGCGGGCGATGGCGACGCGGGCGATGGGAGAAGTTACCGGCGAGGTTCCGTAGAATCAAGTTACATCCGCAAGATGGGCTTGCTTTGCAACTTGCGCGATGCAGATGGGATTGAAAATTCCGCTCATTTTGTAACTACTTGTGTCAGGGACCTTCTGTCTCTCTTGCGAAGGTAAGCGAACTGTGGGGATACTAAATTATTCCCTGTCAGTTTGCGTTTCTTTTGTTTTGTCTCTGTTTTGGACTTCTCCTAACCTATGTTCAATCGTCTGCAGAATCGGCCTTTTCGCTCGCTGCAAATTCGATTGTTAATTCCGCTAGTGGTTTCTTCTTTAGTCATTGCCTTCATTGTGGCCATTGCATCGGCGTGGTTGGGATCGCAATGGGGCAAACGGACGGTTGATGGTCAGTTTGCGAGCGTGGAACGGACATTAAAGGAATCTTCTTTTCCGATGACTGAGTCGGTCTTGTCGCTTTTAGCTGAGTTGACGCAATCGGAATTGATCAGCTTGGATCGCGAGGGGACAATGCTGTACTCTACGTTCACCGATGTGGAGTTACCCTCCTGGTTAGAGTCCGGGCAAGAAGGGCAGGATAGTTTGAATGAAAAAATCGATATTTTTGCGCAGGGGGAGATGGTTGAATTCGGGAGTCGCCGTTTTCATATCTATCGAGTGCAACGCAACCTGCAAGCAAGTGGGAACGATCCCACCGCTCAAATTTTAGTCTTTTTCGATCATCAAGCAGTGGCGGAGACCAGTTTTCGCGCAGCCTTATTGCCTCTTGTGACCGCACTTCCCACGATTCTTGTTCTCTCATCTGTGGCATACTACCTTTCGAATCGTTGGATTCAGCGATTGCGCAAGCTACAGCAGCATGTAGGACGAGTGGCGAGAGGAGATTTTGAAAGTCAGAATGAAAATGACTTAGACAATGACGAAGTTGGGGCTTTGCAGCAATCTGTCACGAAGATGTCAGCTGAGTTGAAGCAGTTGTGGAGTATGGTGCGTCAGCAGCAAAGCGCGCTGGTTTTAAATCAGATTGCCAGTGGCATGGCACATCAATTGCGAAATACCCTGACAGGAGCCAGAATGGCTTTAGAATTGTTTCAGCGGAGACAAACGTGCTCTGAAGAGGAGATCGACGTGGCGATGCGCGAGATGCAACACGCGGAGGAGTATATCAAAAGATTGCTGCGAGTTGGCAAGGGAGAGCGAGAGACAGAGTTGCCTGCATCTCTTGATGATTGTATTCAGCATATGGACGCTAGTTTGAGCGTGATGGCTAATCATTTGGGGGTGCGGTTGTCTTGGAAGGTGGCAGATAACGTGAGGACGGAATGGGTGAAGGATGGAGCAAGTCTAATAGCGGCGGTGAGCAATCTAGGAATCAATGCGATTGAAGTGGCTTCAACCGTAACGATTCATGTCGATAAGTGCGAGAAAGATAAAATCCGATTTTTGGTATCCGATAATGGGCCCGGAGTGAGAGAAGATGTGGCCGCATCGATTTTTGATCCGCTGGTGACGACCAAGCCAGAGGGAGCTGGATTGGGCTTAGCCGTCGTTAAACGGGCAGCTGAAACGTTGGGTGGAAATGTGCGATGGTATAGGGATGGTGGGATGACACAATTTGAACTGATTGTGGGGCGTCATGAGCAGCCAACAATATCGTGAGAAAGACTTGAATATGTCGCATGGTCTGGGTGGGCCGGATTCGGGTAAGGGGACCGTGTTGGTGGTCGATGATGAGGCTTCTATTTGCTGGGCATTTGAGAAAATGCTTAAAAGCGAGGGATACAAGGCGTTTACAGCTTCTACGGCCGAGGAGGGGCTGCGTTTGGCGGCTTCTATCAAACCTTCCCTGGTATTTCTCGATGTGAGGTTACCGAAAGAAGATGGCCTATCGGCGCTGCCAAAGTTTCAAGCGGCAACCGCTGGAGCTCCCATTATCATCATGACAGCGTTTGGCGATTTAGAAACTGCCGTAACCGCTGTGTCTCGGGGGGCTGCCGATTACGTTACCAAACCTTTCAAGCTCGATGATATTCTGGCAAAATGCCGGCAGGTTTTAAGTCATGGTGTCAAAGGGCCGTTTATTGCTGTTCGACGTGTGGAGGATTTTAAGCCAACTTTGGTCGGCCGGTCGATGGCGATTCAGGCGGCGTTTCGGCAAATTGCACTGGTCGCTGCCAGTGATCTATCTGTTTTGATTACTGGCGAAACAGGTACTGGTAAAGAATTAGTTGCGATAGCCTTGCATCAAAATAGTTCGCGAAAAGAGAAGGCCTATTTCCCGATTGCTCCGATTACCTTAAATCCGGAGCTGATCGAAAGCGAGTTATTTGGCCATGTTAAGGGTGCTTTTACGGGAGCGACTGAAGACAAAATCGGCTTATTCGAAAAAGCGGAAGGTGGCACGATTTTATTGGACGAAATTGCGGAGCTTTCTTTAGGTACGCAGGCCAAGTTGTTACGAGTTCTGGAGCAGGGGGATTTTTTTCGTGTGGGTGATGTTCGCCCAAGACGCTGCAACGTTCGTGTTTTGGCGGCGACGAATCGAGATTTGCGGCTCCTGGTTCGTCAGGGCGCATTTCGAGAAGACCTGTATTATCGTTTAAACGGATTGCATATCCACTTGCCACCATTACGCGAACGTAAGGAAGATATTGCCCTATTGTGCCATTACTTTCTGGAGTCGATTGGTTATCCTAGCGTTGAGCAGGCCGTTGCGAAAGATTTGTTGGAGTTATTGGAAAAACGCAAATGGCGAGGCAATATTCGCGAGTTAAGAAATGCCATCGAGCATGCTGCGGTGATTGCACGTGGACGAGCATTGGTGATTAGCGACTTTCCTGCCGAAGAAGATCTAGTCGGCGTACATGTTCCTACAGGTGTGAGTCTAGCTGATTTGCTGGAAGAATTATTGCGAAGCCTGATGGGAACGGATGAAATAGGCGTTAAAGGGTTGCAGCAAGCTTTTCTCGATCGCATTGAGCCAACATTGCTTCGATTTGCCATGTCACAGTGTGCTGGCAATCGTGTTAAGGCGGCTGAGTTATTGGGTATTCATCGGGGAACCCTTAGGGAACACCTGAGATTGTATCAAATCGAGGATGGGCCATAAAAGTTATTTAGCCTACAATCGCCCGGCAAATCAAAACGAAGTTCGGATATTCATTTGCAGGTTTATGCTACCCAAGGATTTCTATGCCAAAGTATCACATCGAAAAATCGATTACCGTTCAAGCGGACTCAAGTACCGTTTTCAATACCTTGGCCGATTATGGATAATGGACTAGTTGGTCTCCCTGGCTTATCGCGGAGCCGACTGCGGTTGTAACGGTTTCGGATGATCCGAGGTCTGTCGGTTCGACCTATGCTTGGGTCGGACAAATTACGGGGGAGGGTAAACTCACACACTCGCTTCCGCATGAATCAGGGAATCTTCGAATACATTAGTGGTTATATAGTACCTGAGTCGACACCTTTACCAGCCAGTTCAAGCTTAAAGGAGTGGACACTCGAAGCGACTTACGCATTCAAGGTTACGCACCGTGGTCCTTACGATCATCTGGGGAATGGGTGGAGTGTGGCCAATCAAATAGTTCGGTATAAGAAGTTGAAACAGCATCGCTGTGGTACTTATGAAATTTATGTTGCCACTCCGCCTGAAACTGCCGAGAAAGATTTGGTCACCGAGATTTATTTGCCTTTGAAGTAACTCGGTATCTTATGGTTTTTGTTCCTCTTGAGCCTGCCATTTCGTCAGTATCAGCGTGTTGCGAGAATTGAGGGAAGTTGGTGTAAAGTGAGTGGGCGAGTTTTTGGGAAATGCTCTGTATAGATAATGAGGAGGGTACTGATGTACATGCTGTGGCACGTTCGTGGGCTCTGCCGAAGATTTTGGATTATCACCGATGTTTTTGAGGCAACTTGCTAATACTTGGTTTGATTTCACGAATAGCAGAGCAAGAGTGTGTTTTTTGCACGCCGCTGGTGAGGGGATCCAACGCAAAATTGTGGTTGTTAAAGAACTTGCGTAGTTATTGGTAGCTTCAACGATGTGGAAACGTAGGATACTCTTCTGAAGATGAACAAGAATTTTGTTTTGATGAATCCGTGAGAGGACTAGCGATGAACTCGAAAGATAGTTCGTTTGACCCGGCAGGTTTGCAGCTTCCTCCGCCACAGCTTTTTACGTACTATTTGCTAGGGGCGATACTTTCTGGGCCGTTCATTATTTTTGTTTTGCCGGCGATTTGGTTTCGATATAAGACACTCAAGTATCGCTTTGAGGAAACGGGGATGCGAATGAGTGTGGGGGTACTGTTTCGCAAAGAAACGGTGACTGCTTACCGTCGCATTCAGGATATTCATGTATCCAGTAACGTGATTCAACGTTGGCTGGGTATCTCGAATATATCGATTCAGACGGCATCAGGAAGCGCCTTGCCTGAGATTGTGATCGAGGGTGTTACCGAGCCGGATAAGCTCCGCGATTGGCTTTATGAACGACTTCGAGGAGCGAAAGGGGAACGCAGTGTTTCTCTTCGCGAAGATCAAACTCAGGCCCTTGAATCGGATCAATCGTCAGGTAGTGGCGATGATGAAACGACGCGACTACTGACCTCCATCCGCGACAACTTGGCTGAACTGGTGCGAAAACAGGAGGCTAAGTCATGAAGGAGATTGGTGTTATTCACGAGGCGACCCGCTGGTGTTATACGGGTATATGGGGAATTCTATCATCCTATTTCAAGCTGCCGAAGGATCCGCCTAATCTACCGAGCGTTGAAGGGGAGAATGTCGAGTATCTTCATCCATCCGAAGCATTTCTGCGATATCGGAAATTCGAGTTTTGGATCATGTTGTTTGTCGTGGATATTTTTTTGATAGTTTTGTGGGGCGTGATTTTTATTTTTACACCTTGGCTTGGTGTACTCGTCACGCCAATAGCACTAGCTCTGATCATTTTGCCGGATATCGTGGCTTATATCGGCATCCATCTTAACTACGATACGACATGGTATGTGTTGAGCGACCGAAGTATGCGGTTGCGGCGCGGTGTGTGGAATTTGCATGAAACAACAATCACCTTTGAGAACATCCAGAATATTCATATCGAGCAGGGTCCGCTCCAACGTTGGTTTGGTTTTTCGAATCTTGTTGTACAAACAGCTGGGGGAGGTGGAGGAGGGCCCCAGGGTGTTCCTGGTTCGATGATGCATCTGGGTGTATTGATCGGACTGTCCAATGCTCAGGAAATTCGCGAACGAATTTTGGCTCGTTGCGGCAAACAGAGTGGTGCGGGATTGGGCGAGGAGCCTTCAAACAACGCAAGTGATGAAAGCCTAGTTCAAGGTAAGTTGATCGATTCGCGTCATGTGCTATTGCTGAGGGAAATTCGGAATTTGACTGCTGAACTTGCGAAATAGGACTTTAGCATCTTCCGCAAAAAGCAATACTGCCACGTCAAGTTCCCAGAGATTTCTGACTCAAGCGATTTTACAACCCACTGCGATGTAACGGGGAGTTTTTGTGCTGGAACGCTGATTGGTGCGATCCATTGGTTGTGCATGCGTAACATGAAACCCCACTTTTTCCATGAGATATGGCAGCATGGCGATATTTCTGCAGGCGGACAGGGGTAAGCAATCGACTTCTTCTTCCCAGATTCCTGTCCAAGCAGAGCGATCGTAAAGTCCATCTGTCACGATCAGGCGACCGTGTGGCTTGAGCCAAAAGAGGGTGTTTTCTAAAGCGGCGATTGGATCGAACAGACCGTTGAAAAGTTGTCGCGAGGCAATGATATCGAAGGATTCGGCAGCGAATAGGGAGCGATCAGAAATGTGGTCGCAGAAACTTTGAATGCAGGGAATATCTCTCAAGTCGGCTTTTGACTTCAAGCGTAAAAGCATCTCTGGAGAAGGCTCGACAGCGGTGAGAGAGATACCGCTTACTTGTTTAAGAACCAAAGTGAAACCTCCCGTGCCGGCGCCTAATTCCAGGATCTTCTGTCCGCTGGAAATCGGACAACACTCGAGTATATCTTCAAGGTAGGAGAGGTTATCTGCTGGAGATAAACTCGTAGTCCACTGATCGTATTCGTCAACGGCCGCCGCACTGTATTTGTTCAGATATCTTGAGCGAGATTGTTGTTGGGAGATGCGCCAGTTCATCGTTTTGTTGTGCAATTAGATAGCTTGAGTGTGTAAATTGGATGTGCGAGGTTTTCATTAGAAAAGAATTGAGGGTTTGTCGTCTAGTATCTTGAGGGTTAGCCGGTAGAAGGTTAGTCTAGATTGCCAGATTTCCACATTGTTTTAAGTCGGCGGGTACATTGGAAGGGGCATGAATGTTTTTCATTTATGGCTGGGGCAATCGGCAAAAGATCGTGGCCGAGGGTAGTTTTCAGTGTCCGGTTTGCCGTACACGGACGAATTATACTCAGTACAGTCAACGACGTTGGTTTAGTTTTTTCTTTGTCCCATTATTTCCACTTTCGCAGACTCAAGAATTTGTCGGATGCCATCAATGTGGAAATCAGCTTAATTTGCAATCGTTACCTGCGAGTCAAGGTATTCGAGAAGTGGGTGTATCGGTTTCGGGTCTGGCGTTGGGCAGCATGTGGATAGCGTTTTTTGCGCTGTTGACGATCTGCGTGTTCTTTATTTCTCTACCATTGTCGATTGCAGCGGTAGTGATGGGACATCTGGGCCTAAATGCCATCCGCAAAAATCAACCTGTTTTGGAGGGTGGTTGGCAAGCCATAACCGCATTAATTGTTGGCTATATGTCGATGTTTCTTTCGACCATGGTTGGGTTACTGTTGATTTTCGGCCCCCAATGGTTTCCTCGTCCGGAGAGTGAGCGAAATGCGATGGGCGCTTTCGCCGAGGGAGCGTCGGTATCAAGGGATGAGCAAGGAGTATTCTCCGCCAAGCGAGCTCTATCGGCTGCAGAAACTCTTATTGCCACCAAAGGGAACTTGCCGCCCGGTAGGGGAAATACCGAAACGGCGATAAAGCTAGCGAATGCCTTTGCAGAAAGAATGAAGAAGATGAGCGATGAATCATTTACAAAAGGGAGTAAAAATTCATTGCTTCTCTCGGGAGGGGAGTACTTAACCTATTGCGAGTTGCATCCGGATCGATGTCTTTTTTTGGTGCATGTTCCCGCTTACCGTGAATTTACGGATGAGGCGAAAAAGGTTTTAGCCGAATTGGCTTGGTTCAATGCCCAGGTGACGGTGGCGGAGAAATTAAAGCCCGATTCCAAATTGGCTTTAGGATTGCGAGGTAACCTCATTTATGGAGATATTTTGATTGGTAAAACCTCTGCCGAGGAGCAGCAGTTAATGAATCGTGTTGCTGGGAAGAAAGAGGATTTGTTGGCTTTCTTTGTTCCTCCAGAAGCAACACAGTCGCAAGAAAGTTCAGAGAAAGGTCAACTTGCGGCCCGTGAGGCAGAGCAAGCTGAGGCCACCGAACCCGATTCAATGAAGGATGATCCATTTAGGACCGGAGCGGCAGATACGGCGAAAATGCCTGATGATGATCCGTTTGCAGAAGCTGAGATGAAGCGTACTGAATCTAAGGGTGAACCGGAAGTAAACACAACGGCGACAGTTCGTGATCGTCGGAAAGAAGAAGGGGCAACTGAGCCACTGACAGATATGAAGAAGCCCGACGTCGATGGGAGGCGTGGGGATAAGCCAGATTCCCGACCTGCACCTGCGCGGGAAGTGGAGAAGTCGGATTTTCAGAATAAGATTCCGGTCAAATCGTTAACGATCATTGAGAATAAAGGTTGGGCTTTTAACTCGTTGGCATTTAGCCATGACGGTAAATGGCTTGCGGCGGGCAAGCTTGATGCGGCAGTGTATTTATTTGATGCATCGTCTGGTGATATGGTTACCAGCAAAGAGAAATTGGACCGTATGCAGCAAGTTATTGCCATCGGCTTTAGTCACGATAATCGACATTTGGTTGCCGCGAGTTATTCGGGCGAAAGTTTGTCTTGGAGCCTATCGCCTGAGGGAAAGTTGGCGGATGAGAAGTCGTTGTTTGCTTTCAAGGGAGAGGTAAGTTGTTTGACGACGAGTCCCAAGCATGACTTCTTTATCGGAGGTGATAAAGATGGTGGTGTAGCTTATATGCCGTACGGTGACGGTGGTAATCAAGTGCGCTTGTTCAAGGAGTTAAAGAAAAAAGTGCTGGCTTTGTGGTTGCCCGAAAGCGGTGTAGCGGCGTTAGCGACGGATGGTGAGAAGGTCTATAAATTCTCGTTGAAAGATGGCAAAGTTTTGGAGCTTCATGAGTTGCCGGTGAAGTATCCGCAGCATGCCTGTTTTAGCAAAGATGGTCGGCAGTTGGTGGTGACGGATTACGATCACATTAGGGTGTTTGATACGGTGAACTATAAGGAAACAAAGTCAATCGCAAATCCTGCAGGCGAAATGTTGCACTGTGTCAAGCTTCATCCGAATGGAAAATGGCTTGCGACTGGGTTGAGAGCGAAGACTGCCATTTGGGATATTGCCAGTGGCGAGGTTCTTGCTTATTTGGAATCAGGGACAGTATTCTACGATCAGTTGATTGCCTTTAATGACGCGGGTACCAAAATCGCGATCACATCCAATGTTGCCCAGCAGTCGATAAGAATTTTCGAAATTGCGGATGATCCCTTATGAGAAAATGGCTCAAGCGAATTGCGATCGTCTTTGCTTTGCTCTTCGTGGGGATTGCAGGGATCGTGTTGTATACGTGGAGTTACTACAATCCTCGATTTGAGCGAACCGATGGTGTTGTTTACGGAGAAAGAAGTGGTTTGCCGTTGACAATGGATGTGATACGTCCGTCCAAGCCGAATGGTTTGGGGATTGCATTTATGGTGAGTGGTGGTTGGAAGTCGAAAGGGGCAGGTGAAGCGCCAGTGTGGCTTATGGCGCCGTTGCTGAATCGAGGTTACACCATTTTTGCAGTCTGTCATGTTTCGCAGCCAGACGCTTTGGTTCCAGAGATTATTGAAGATGTGCAGCGTTCGATTCGTTTTATACGAACACATGCGGCCGAGTACGGAGTTGATCCGCAGCGATTGGGTGTTACGGGGGGAAGCGCGGGAGGCCATTTAAGTTTGATGTTGGCAACGCGCGGTGGAGATGGAAATTTGGAATCAACGGACGAGGTGGAGCGAGCGAGCAGTGCAGTGCAGGCGGTAGCCATATTTTATCCGGTGACGGACTTACTAAATTTGGGCGAGTCAACGGAGAATCTCGGCGACGGTGGTCCACCGAAAAGCTTCGTGAGGGCTTTTGGAGAAGCGGGGAAGGATCTTGAGCGATGGAGGGTCGTGGGACGCGAGTGTTCACCGATTTATTACCTGCATCGGAACTTACCGCCGACTCTGATTTATCATGGGGATGCAGACACTTTGGTTCCACTGGATCAGAGTGAGCGATATTGCGCGGCAGTGGTTGAGGCGGGTTGTCGGGCGGAGTTGGTGGTACATCCGCGCGGGGGGCATGGATGGGCGTCGATGATTTTCGATCTAGAAAAGTTTGCCGACTGGTTTGACGAGCACCTCGGTAGCTCCGCGCGATAGTTAGCGTTTAGATTTTGCGAGGTCCGAAAGCTGTCGATTGGCGATGCTGTCGCGATGGGACCATGGGCTGAAGCGATTTTTACGCTGGATGGTGTCTTGGGGTGGTTTATTGGCGTGGGTTGAGGATGAGGTCTAAAAGATCCCCGATGTTTCGATGTTGTTCTATAGGGTGTCTTAGTGGCAGATTGCGGGCCACATGATAGTGATTTTGTCGACCGACTTTCTCGCGGATCAGGAATCCATCCTCTTCTAGGTCGACGATAATTCTTTGCACGGCCCGTTCGGTGATTCCAATTTGGGCGGCAACTTCACGGATCACCATATCGGGTTTATTGGCGAGCAGGATGATGACATGGGAGTGATTGGTGAGAAAGGTCCATCCTCCTTTTTTGTTCGCCTGATGGGTGTTGCCAGCGGCATTCTGGAGCGATTCTATTTGGTTGGCCGATTGGGGCCGATTAACCCCACGGCGTTCGGCAGCCTTTTTCTTTCTGGGGGGGGTATCCTTACCCGTTTTCCCGACGTTTTTAATCGGCATAACCAAGATCCTAGTGAAGTGATGTGGCCCAGAGGGGTGGGTTAAGACGTCATGGTAGCACGTGAAGGCTGAATTTTAAATCGCGAAATTCAAATTGCGAACTGCTGTTCGTCTATTTTTGCTCATGTCGTGGGAAAATCAAGAAATAAGGCGACGTGTAATTGACGAAATTTATGTCGCGTATTAAATTTCGTGAAATGCGAGTCATCGGTTGGTGTTTTGGGTCAAATGACGACTCGAATCGGGGTGGTGGGTCCACTACATATAGAGGGGGGGAGTCATGGGAGTTGGAATGGCGATTTGCATTGCCGTTTTAGCGATGTGGGGTGTGGGGTTGATTCCTTCGCGCTTCGCCAATCAGAGCGTCGCGAAAGTGCAGTGGACGGCCACTTCGGTCATGGTATTGAATCTCTTGTGTGCAGCTTGGGGATGTATGGCGAGTTTCGTCGGTACATTTTCACCCATTTCTTTTAAGGTCATCGACTGGTCCGGGGGTGCGGTCGGTATTTATGGCGATCGACTCTCTTTGACCATGTATCTTTTGGTTTGTTTCGTTGGCTTGGCAGTGCTTCGCTATACAAGTCGCTATCTGCAGGGAGAGGCGATGCAAGGTCGTTTTCTGCGTTGGCTAAGCTTTACGCTTGCCTCGGTATGTTCCATGGTTTTGGCGGGAAATCTGGTCCTGTTCTTTGTTGCTTGGGTATTAACCAGTTTCGGCTTACATCAATTGCTAACCCATTACGGTGATCGCCCCAACGCTCAAAGAGTGGCATACAAGAAGTTTGTCATCAGTCGACTGGGGGATGCGTTTTTGATTGTGGCGATCGCACTGATTTATCGTGCTTGTGGGACAGTCGAATATGCAGATCTTCTTCAGTTGATGCAGTCCAATAGTTTGGAACTGATTCGTCGACCCGAACTTGCATGGTCGGCGGTCTTTTTAGTGTTGGGTGGGCTGACCAAATCGGCACAATTCCCGTTCCATACCTGGCTACCCGATACGATGGAAACACCGACACCGGTTTCTGCATTGATGCATGCTGGCGTGATCAATGCAGGGGGCTATCTCTTGATTCGTATGAGTTGTCTGGTAGAAAAATTTCCAGCGGCGATGTCGATTCTTGTCATTCTAGGTGGAGTGACAGCGGCAATCGGGGCTGCGATCATGTTGACGCAAACGAACGTGAAGCGGGGGCTGGCCTATTCGACGATCGCCCAAATGGGAATGATGATGTTGCAATGTGGATTAGGAGCTTTTTCTACTGCATTTTTGCATATCATCGCACACTCGCTCTATAAGTCGAACGCTTTTTTGAGCG
>JBIKMB010000333.1:0-5115 GCA_044359485.1 Pirellulaceae bacterium
GCGGAGTGACTGGCACCGGGTGGGGCCGGCGTTGCCGGCGAAATGCCTGGCACCAAGACGAAAACCGCAGAGAGCGCTGTCGGCGAATCACGCCGCGCACCCAGTATCGCCTGTGGCACTCAGCTTGTGTGTGGCACTCAGCTTGTGTCGTAGGCTGCAAAACTGCTTACCTGTAACGTTTCTCAGGCAGCTTTTTGCTGAGGTTCGATTTGGCCTAGTTTGTTATAAAGTGTCTTGAGGCTGATTCCCAGTTCTTCAGCGACTGCCGGTTTGTTGCCTTGATGGCGCTGCATCGATTCCTGAATCGCTTGAAGTTCCATATCGCGGAGAGACATGGGTTGCTGGAACTTTACGGTCTTACGCAATCTTCGCTCTGTAAAGTGGCGAGGCAAGTGGCTCGAGTCGATCGGCGGTGAATCGCACAGAATCGTTGCATGCTCGATCACGTTGGCAAGTTCGCGGACATTGCCGGGCCAAACATGTCCGCAAAGCTCTTCTAATGCTTCTACAGTAAAGGGCTCCTTTACGTGCGAAAGTTCCGGTCGGCAACGATAGAACAAATGCGTGGCAAGTTCAGGTAGATCCGATAATCGTTCGCGCAGCGGCGGGACATGGATTTCAAAGGCATTGATTCGGAAAAGCAAATCTTCTCGGAAAATTCCCTCCTCGACCATGCCTTCTAGATCGCGATGCGTTGCGCAGACCACGCGCACATCCACTTTGAATGGTGTGCTGTCGCCCACTCGTCGTATCTCGCCACTTTCGAGCACTCGTAGTAATTTTGCCTGCAACGAAAGTGGCAGTTCGCCAATTTCATCCAGAAAAATCGTGCCGCCGTCAGCGACTTCGAAAAGTCCCTCGCGGTGGGTGTCGGCACCTGTAAAGGCTCCCTTGCGATGTCCGAAAAGTTCGCTTTCGATGAGATTCTCAGGCAAAGCTCCGCAGTTTACTGCAACAAAGGGTTGTTCGCGGCGAGGGCTACAATCGTGTACTGCCCTGGCCACAAGTTCCTTACCGCAGCCGGTCTCACCACGAATCAGAACCGTGCTGATCGCTGGTGCAACCTTTTCCACCAATTTGCGAACTTTTTCCATCGACGGATGCTTGCCGATCAACTGCATCTTGCCTTGTTTGCGTTCCAACTGTCGCTGAGCTGCTTGATACTTCATTGAAAGGTCGCGCCGCTGAGCAATCCGCGTCAACAGCGTTTCCAAGTCGGCCAGGCGACAAGGTTTAGTAATGTAGTCGCATGCTCCATAGCGCATGGCCTGAATCGCGGATTCCACCGATTGCTTACCCGTGAGCACAACGGCTTCAATGTTCGGATAGATTTCTTTCGCTCGCTGAATCACACCAATACCGTTGAGTCCCGGCATATCAAGATCGACCAGCAGACAATCGTAGCTATCTCGTTCCAAGGCCGTCACCGCCGTCAGTCCATCGGGGCAAACGGTGACGCGATGGCCCATTCGTGGAAGCTCTAGACGCATCACTTCTTGTAGCGCTTCTTCATCATCCGCAAAAAGAATCGAAAGCGACTTAGGCGGCTTGGGCGTGTTTTTCATGAGACTGTGCTGGTTCATTCTTGGGAAGTATGACTTCAAATCGGGAGCCTTGACCAGGTCCCTTGCTAAACGGAACAATTTGGCCGCCGTGATCTTGAACAATACGGTACGATATTGAAAGACCGAGTCCCGTACCCTTTCCATCTCGGCGGCGAGTAAAGAAGGGCTCAAACAAATGCTGCACGGTCTCAGCCGTCATGCCGCAACCGTTATCCTCAATCACTAGACGCACAGCAGAACCTTCCATATCGACACTCACATCGACGGTACCACTGGGATCGAGACTATCTAGCGCGTTGGTAACAAGATTAAGAATGACTTGCTTGATTTCTTGGGGGATAACCCAAGCCACTAAACCGGGCTTTGACTTTAAGCGGATTTGCTTCTGCCGATATTGTCCCAGGTGCTTTACCATCGCAATAACATCATCGGTCAGCGCCGCGATATCGGTCGGCTGTTTTTGGCGAATGTCACCCATTCGCGAAAAATCGAGCAACCGCTCAGTAATACCTTTACAACGAAAAGCTTCGTCCTGAATGCGTCGCAAATAGGTTTTTAAAATATTCACTTGATCCTGGTCCAAATGCTGTCCCAGTTCACCATCGCGAGGCGCGATCACATCATACAATCGCTGCTCTAACGCTTCGGCACTCCAAGCAATGGATGCTAATGGATTATTAATTTCGTGCGCTACGCCCGCAGCTAGAAATCCGACGCTCGCCAATTGCTCGCTCCGTACAACTTCTCGCGTTCGCTGCTGAACCTCACGATTTAAATTGTTACGTATACGCACGAAACTGTCGGTCATCTGATTCATGGCGGCTGCCAGTTCCGATATCTCATCATTGCTCCGACAATCGATCCGATGATCAAAGTCCCCGCGAGCCACCTTGCGGCAGCCTTCCAGCAATCTCTTAAAGGGTGCGACCACCGATAAACGCAAAAAGAAGATCGCGGTTCCCAGAAGCAACGAAGCGACCACCATGCTCACTCCGCTGATCGCGATCCAAGTCCTATAACGCACTCGCACTTCATCGCGAAAATGCACCATCCGCTGCTGTAAAATCATCGGTAGCTTGAGACCGTACTGCCGAACTTTATTGAGTTCACCCGTCAACTTATCCGAGGGTGAGTCGAGACTCGTTTGACTATTTTCGACTTCTTTTTCAATGATCGAAAGCGAATCCTCAATGCGTTTGACCAGTTCAATTTCAAGCGATCGGTCCGCCAAGAGTGGATCCGCATCAAGACTGTGATGCAAATGTTTCTCGTAACGTAGAAGCTTATCCCGCACCGATTGTATCTGCTGCAGAAACTTCTCACGCTCAAAAATACCATTGTCGATCAGGCCGCTTTCATTGGGAGCTAAACTCAAGCTCGAACGCGAACGGAACCGCAACTCGTCAATCGATTCTGTAACTTCATTGGAGAGAGGTAATTCGGTCGCGCGGACGCTGATGGCCACTGCCAATCCTCGATACGAATAGGCACCGCGAACACTGCTGTAAGTAAGCAGCGCTAACGGGACAGCGATGGCCGCAATCCCAACCAGCATTTTCTTCCGTATCGTCCAGTGCTTTTTCACTTACTTCTCCCTGAAACAAAAACCGTCTCTCCTCTGCAGTCGCTGCAGACTTCAGACGAGATGCCGGCTCATCAGGGGAATACCAAAAGCAGGCCAGAGAAGGCAAGGCGAATTTGGAAATTTGTACCGCCAAGCGACACGGTTATCCCATTGAGATTAGTGTCGGTAAACTTTTCGCATCAACCATAAACCGACGACGAAAAGGATCGCGTTTCCTAACCAAACACTGTACGCAGGCCAGGTACCATTCTTCGCTCGGTCCAATCCCAAAGCAAAAATCGGATAATAAAGAAGCAAAATCGGCAAAAAACAGGCTCCAAAGCTGGTCCAATAATCGGCCGACTTCATGCTAATTGCTAGCGGTATACCTAGCCAAATAAAGAAAAAGCAACTAAAGCCCATTGCCCATCTCCGCCACGGCTCGGTTCGTAACTTCGAAAGCCGATGTGTGCCATCTCCAAGCTGCCACAACAAATGATGAGATGTCGGATTATCCAGTTGATCAAATCGTCCACTCATCAAATGGATTCCCACCATGGTGGCAAGCTTATCTTCATGAGTTTCCAAGGCAGCCAACTGAAGATTCACTCGATTACCGATCTCGCGCAGCGGAAATTGCGAAGGACTATTCTGGTCGACCCCTTTGCGGGTCGCGCGATTCAGCGGTATCTCTTCCTCGCTAACTCCGGGAAACGAACCCATGACCTGTCCACCCATATCCCACTGAGCATCGTAAAGCTGAATCCGCAATTTTTCACTCTGCGGATCTAACTTCAGTTGGCCCTTGGTCGCCGATATCGTCATGGGTTGACCATTCTCGGGATGTAAATTGATGGTTGGCTGAATCAACCAGCGGTCTTGCACGTCTTGGACATGAATCGAAAAGCCTTTGGATGTGCTGTACGATCGATGATTGCGGAGCACGCGATACACAATCTCCTCAATCGAATTCATAATAACCCGATTGATCCCCGGCTTGCCCCAAGAAACCGCCAAGTCACTCGTCCAGACCGCCAGCGGACTAAACAAAAACGCTAAGATCAATGTTGGGGTCATGACCCGACTCGGCGATAAGCCCACCGATTTCAAAGCGACGATTTCATTGTCTGCGGCCATGCGACCATATACACTACACACCGCAAACAACAACGTCGCAGGGACAGCAAACTGAAGTGCCAATGGCAGGAAATAAGGCATCAATTGAATGATGGCCAAAGGACCCAGACCCTCAGCAATCAATTGCTGCGCGACTCCACCTACCATGATCAGCGATGTCGCAGCAATCAAAGCAATACTGAAAAGCTTCAGTACTTCGATCAGAATGTAGAGATGAAATCGAGCAATCAAGGGCCGACGATCCTTCAGGCTCTTTAAAACTTATTTGCTAGCATCGATACAGGCTACCAGTGACTCGCGGGGTGATGTCTCAGAGAGGCTCCTCCCCCCTGCTCCGCCGATCCTTATAGATGCTAACATGATTGCGAGTCTGACGAAAAGAGAAGTTTGGCGAACCTTATAGGGTTTCGCTACATGATTTTCCCATTTCGGGTCTTACAAATCGACACCCGAGTCGCCACTGCGCTCATTGCCCTGCTTACGAATCTGGCCCATCGTTTCCATAATCGCTCCACCGATAGCCCGAATGGCGGCAATCAAATCCCCATGACTAGCGGCCTCTTCGCCCTGTTTGCAAAGTCCGTCCAGCATGGGCCAATTCAATTTCCAACGCCGCTCTTGCGAAGCTTCACGCAATGCGTGCATGGTTCCTTTCAGCCGTTCGATGAATGCCATATCGGGCTTGCAATTAAATTTGCGATACGGTCCACGACCATACTGCGTAATCTCTCCCGAGTCCGAGCCACTTCCCGAGCTTTGAGCGATTCCTGTGACCAAAGCGATCATACCAAGCAAAGCGGCGACAATGGCTAGTGGATAATTTGCCAGCAATGCGAAGAGAGCTGCGGC
>JBIKMB010000121.1:0-16901 GCA_044359485.1 Pirellulaceae bacterium
AAGGTCATGGGAACGCTCACGTTGAAACCCACCTCGGGGCTGGACTCGAGTTGGTACTTGACTGAAATAGTTCCATTTTCAAGACTAACTTCGATGTCGGTAATATTAGGGACCGATTTCCCGCGATAAATGGCAGCGAGTACAAGCCGATTGTTGAATGTTTCCTGCGTGACGAAGTTTTTCTTTTTCGTAGGGCCGAGTCCCAAAGCAGCAACGCCAAAAGTCGCTTCGAACTTATCAAATTGATCAAAAGCTAGAAAAGATTTCTGGCCGGTAAGTCTTGAATCATTTCGTTCAAAATGACCTTCGTGTTGAATGAACGGAATTTTCTCGCCATTCGGCTGACTGGAGAAAGCCGAGGGAAAGTTGCAAGCCAGTAGATATAAGATCACGAGACAAATTGGATTTGAAAAAGATGGAGTCATCTTGTGATGTTCGTTGCGAAGTGAAAAATAGAAATGGACCTACGTGTGAACACTCAACTTTGATTTGAGGGGCACGGGAACTCGGTGGTCAGAACTTTAACGGCGTAGAAGTTATGGACAGTTTTCTCGTTTGTCGTGTTGATCTGACCACCATAGAGGGATAGGACTGGACGAAAAGGGATTGGGCGATCGTTTTCGCATTCGCACCGGAGGCTGGGCGAACTAGCAAGCCACATCAATGTAACCAATTAAATTCACGGGAAAAATGGAAGTTGCAGGGTTAGACGGTGGCTGAGCCCCAGAAGTTTCCAGGAAAAAGCAATTTTTAAGTTCCGGGAACGCTATTGCAGAAAAGTGACGACGCGTCAATAATTTCACAATGGCAACGATTTCCCGAAAACAGCGCGAAATTCAAGAACGCGAGAAGCAGATTCTCTGTGTGTCACGGTCGATTTTATTGACTGAAGGCTATCAGGGCTTGTCGATGGATCGATTGGCGACCGAGATGGAGTACGCCAAGGGAACCCTCTACAACCATTTTCCCAATAAGGAAGAAATTGTTGTCGCGGTCGCTTTGCAATCGATGGAACTGCGACGGCGATTGTTTGAGTTTGCTTCTATGTTACGAGGTAGTTCGCGGTTTCGCCTGACGGCGATTGGGTGTGCGTGCGATTTCTTCGCGGCGGACTGCGAAGAGCACTTCGCGATGTCGCAAATGGTTCGTAATGGGGCTATACTCGAAAAATCGTCGGAGCTTCGGCAAAGTCTGGTGCGGCAATGCGAACATCGGGTGATGGCTATTGTGGCAGGGGTGGTTCGAGATGCTGTTGCGAGTGGCGATCTCAAACTGCCGGATCGCTTATCTCCCGAAGAACTCGTATTTGGATTCTGGTCATTGATGTTTGGTAGTCAGGTGTTGATGGCTACCAGTCCAGCTATCAGTGAAATTGGAATTGTCTCACCCGTGCGCACGATTCGCTATCATGCCTGGAGTTTGATGAACGCTTATCAGTGGAAACCGTTTTACTCTTTTGATGAAACGCAGCAGCAATTCGATGAAGTTCGGTTGCGCCTGCAATCGGAGGTAGAAAAGTGATGAACCCTTCGCTTTTTTTTCAATCAAAGTTGACGCAGCGTCACAAATTGACGCGGTGGCTAAGCGGTTTATTGCTTATGGCAGTGGTTGGTTCGGTCGTTCTCGCCGCCTGCCTATGGTCAGGCGAATCGCCCCAATGGTCACCCATCTCCGCGCCGATGCCGCTTGCCGGTAACGAGACAGAACCCGAGAAAACAGTACCCGAGAAAACCGCAACGGATGAAGCAGCAACTGGGCCGAGCGATGTTAGTGAAGCGCTTACCGTGGCGATCTCGCCGATTCGAAATCTTCGACCCGCCGCAGTCCCTATGCGTTTTACGGGTGTCGTTTCAGCCGCTCGAACCAGTCAGCTCTCGGCCAAACAACTGGGGCGAGTGGAGAAGGTGCATGTCGATATCGGAGATCGCGTTAAGACGGGGGAGGTGGTCGTTGAACTCGACCATGAATCGTTGCAAGCGGAACGCAATATCTTGGTGGCCAACTTAGCTGCTGCCGACGCACGGCTGGAAGAGTTGAAACAGGGACCACGAGAGCAGGAAATCGCACAAGCCAAGTCGCGGGTTACCGAAGCCAATGCGAATCTAAAGTATCGTGAAGCTTCGCTGCGTCGCGCGGAGCAACTGAAGAGTACTCAAGCGATTTCGCAGCAGGAATTCGATGAAGCCTACAATGCCTTTCTCGTCGCGGAGGCTCAACTGGAAACGGTCCGCAAGTCTCTAGATCTTATGGAAGAGGGGACGCGACGCGAGCAGGTTCTTGCCCAAGAAGCGATTGTGGATGGACTCAAGGCTCAAATCGCCAAAGTCGATGTGCTGCTCGCCGAACAACGCATTTTAGCCCCTTTTGATGGAAGAATTCAAAAGCGGTTTATTGATGAGGGAACTGTCGTGAATCCAGGCCAATCGATTATTGAGATTGTCGAGGATGATGCGAAGGAGGTTCGCGTTGGTTTGCCGAGTGAGATTATCGATCAGGTTTCCGTGGTTGACTTACAAGTGTCGCTAGCGGGTAAGTTCGTAGGCGCCGAGGTCGTCAGGATTGCTCCAGCGATCGATGAGCGAACGAGAAAGATTGAGGTTGTTCTGCGGCCTCGTCTGACAGAAAAAGGTAAAGATTTTGTCGCCAAGGCATCTGATGAGCGTCGCATTTCTACGGAACAGTCTAATTCGCTGTGGCGGATTGGAAGCGCGGTAACGGTCGAAGTTCGCAAAGATGATTTGGAGGGTGGGCTATGGGTTCCAGCCCATTGTCTAGCCACCGGTACGCGTGGGCTGTGGAGTGTCTATTTGGCTGTGCCGAAAGAAGGTGACGCGAACAAGGAATTTTGCACAACGCAGCGGTGTGAAGTTGAGATTCTTCGCAATGCGGGTGATTGGGTTGAGGTTCGTGGGCCATTAAAAGGTGATGAGTTGCTGATTGTCAGCGGTATCCATCGATTAACCAATGGAATGATGGTTCGCGTGGAGCAGCAAGAGATTTCGCTTCCTGGAGATCTCAAGAAAGAATAGGTCTATCGCGATGTCTCAAGAAAATACCCCTGAAAATCGAAATTATCCTTGGTATGCGAAAATTGCTGGGCGTTTTTATGACGATCCCCGCTTAACGCTGTTGACGCTCATGATGGCCCTGGCGTCTGGAATTAGTTCCCTTTGGGTACTGCCGCAGATGGAAGATCCGCTTCTCACTCAAAGAGCAGCCAATGTGACGACCCTTTACCCTGGTGCCGATGCAGAAAAAGTGGAATCCTTGGTGACTGAGAAAATCGAGGAGAGACTGCGCGATGTGGGCGAAATTAAGCGTCTGCGTTCGCAGAGTCGCGCCGGAGTATCCTTCATCGTGATCGAACTGCGGGATAATGTCTATGACCCAGAACCTGTGTGGTCCGACATTCGCGGCAAGATAGAAGATTCCATTGCCTTATTGCCCGAGGGGGCAGGGCGTCCCAAGTTCGATGATCTAGAAGCATCTGCTTATGCTTGGATTGGAGCGGTGGTGTCAGAAGATGTGAACACGACCAGTTTGAGCCAGATTCGACGCAACGCGAGGGAATTGAAAGATCAATTATTGGCTCTGGGTGGGACCAAGAATATCGATTTATTCGGTGATCCTGGTGAACAGATCGTTATCGAACTGGATGCGGAAAGCTGTGTGGCCATGGGGCTCTCGCCTGCGCAGGTTGCGCAAGAAATTGCCGCTCGAGATGTAAAATCCGCCTCTGGTATTCTTCGCGATGATCGCAATGAAACGGTGGTGCAGTTTCGCAATGAATTTGCCACGCTGGAGGATATCAAATCGGCAGCTTTGCGGACGACCGAAATTGGAAATAGCTTAATGCTGCAGGAGGTTGCTGAGGTGCATCGAGGTACGCCAGACCCGGTGGCAACCAAAGTGATCTTGGATGGTAAGGTGGGAGTGGTGTTCGGTGTGATACTGCGCCCCGAAGTTCGAATTGATCTGTGGACCAAGGAAGCCGAAAAAGTGGTTAAAGATTTTAGCCATGGGCTTCCCGTGGGAATGCGCGTAGTCGAGATCATGAAGCAGCAGCGTTATGTTCAGGAGCGCATGACGAATTTAACCAGCAATCTGTGGCTCAGCGTGATCGCGGTCGGTTTAACCACGCTCGTCTTTTTGGGATGGCGCAGTTCTTTACTTGTTACAGCCACCCTACCCATTGCTTCATTGATGGTCTTGGCTGGTATGCGGGCCCTTGATATTCCCATTCATCAGATGTCGATCACTGGGCTGATTTTGGCGATGGGTTTGTTAATTGATAATGCAATTATTGCCGCGGATGAGATTGGAATCGGATTGAGTCGTGGATTGTCGCCCAGGGATGCTGCGGAAGATATGGTAGCACGTTTGTTTGGGCCATTGGTGGCATCGACGGTGACTACGGCATTATCCTTTGCTCCGATCGCATTGATGGAAGGTTCCGCGGGCGAGTTTGTCTCTGCGATCGCGCTCACGGTCATTTTAGCGATAAGCAGTTCGCTCTTACTGGCAGTCACCGTACTGCCTGCCAGCGCCGCGTGGCTTCTCGGCCGAGCAAAAAATTTGGGTGGCGGTCATTCCGAAGATGCACTAGATGCAAGTCGCAATCGATGGTCGCACTGGTGGGGCCACGGATATTACCATACGGGCTTGCATAGCTCCTATCGCTGGTTTTTGAAACAGATTTTTCAACGCCCCTGGTTGGGTATTGCGATAGGATCTATTTTGCCGATTGCTGGTTTTGTTTCATCAACTCAGTTGAAGGAACAATTTTTTCCACCTGCCGATCGGGATCAATTTCATATTGAGGTTGAGTTGTCTGCTCGCTCATCGATCGCAGAGACTGAGCGGGTTAGTGGAGAAATTGAACAGTCTTTACGCAAAGAAAAGCGAGTGAAGAGTATTGCGTGGTTTTTGGGTGAAAGTGTTCCAGCTTTCTATTACAACGTGGTAACACGCAGAAAAAACGCACCAAATTACGCACAAGCTATTGTGACGCTCGATAATAATGAAGATGTTCAGGAACTTATTCGCCGTTTGCAGAAGTCGTTGAATCGCGATTTTCCAGAAGCTCGAATCATTGTTCGGCAATTAGAGCAAGGTCCACCATTTACCGCACCTATTGAGATACGGCTCTATGGACCGGACCTCAAAAGATTGGAGCAAATCGGTGGTGAGTTACAACGCATTGTGAGCGAACAGCCCACGGTGATTTTCGCCCATGCGACTTTAAATGAGACAAGACCCACGGCTTCGGTATTAGTCGATGTGCAACAAGCCAATTGGGCGCAGCTCAGCGAGCAAGAGATTGCAAGCCAACTTTTCGCCAGATTGGAAGGTTTACCCGCTGGAATGATTATTGAGGAGACAGAACAGATTCCGGTCCGCGTTCGGGTTTCCAAAGAAAATCGTCAGAGCATTGAAAGTTTGCGCGATAGTGAATTGATTCGCTTGACGAGCAACGCTGGAGTAAGTTCGGCAGCGCAGGGGAATATTTTACTGTCAGAATCGCTACCCTTGTCCGCGGTGGCTTCGATTCAGATTGAGCCTCAGAGAGCGTTGATTACGCGTTACAATGGCGTTCGAATGAATGAAGTGCAGGGATATATCGTCGCCGGCACGCTTCCCTCTGTTGCGCTTGAGGGATTTCAGGAGACTTTGAAAAAATCGCGCTTTGCATTGCCTGCTGGGTATCGAATGGACTTTGGGGGAGAAACTTCAGAACGCAATCAGGCCGTAGCCCGCTTGATGGCAAATGTCTCGGTCTTATTGATCGGCATGGTTCTTTGTTTGGTATTGGCTCTTTCTTCGTTTCGCGCGGCTGCCTTGATTGGTGTGGTAGCGGTGCTCTCGGTCGGGCTCGGACTGGGATCGTTGTGGGTATTTGGCTATCCATTCGGGTTTATGGCGATCATTGGCACGATGGGATTGATCGGAGTGGCCATCAATGATTCGATTGTGGTAGTGTCTGCCATTTCGGCGAATCCTAAAGCGGCGGCAGGGGATGTCAACGAAGTACTTAAAACCGTCGAAGATGTGACGCGTCATGTTTTAGCGACAACGGCGACGACAGTCGTTGGATTTGTGCCCTTGATTATTGGAGGGGGAGGTTTTTGGCCTCCGCTAGCAGTGGCGATTGGAGCGGGTGTTTCCGGAGCAACGATCATCGCATTGACGCTGGTCCCTTGCAGCATGCTTCTTTTTCTGCGTCGAGCCAACTAGCGATGTGCTGGTGATTTTAAACATAGTTTCCATTTCGTTGGAGACCTGTGCGAGAGACATTCTAGCTTTGGCGGTTATGCGCTGCTAAGTTTGGATTGTTTGGCGGTCGATGTTTGGTTCGTTGAGGCGAAATGTCTAAACTTGTCGAAGCACACGCATAAACCATCTTCCGCCAGGAATGCCGTTGCAGCTCCACTGGCCGCCATAACCCCCTTCACCCATGCTTGTGCCGTGGTAGTCGATAACATGCTTGCCGATGTACTGTTTTCGCAGGTAAATACTATCTTCTTTGATTTCACCCCGAAGTTCAAATTCACCTACAATATCATGACCGATACCTACGACTCGCCCATCTTCAAATGCTAGTTCCAAGTCGTTCATTGGCTGTCGACCGAGCGGGATTTGTTCCCACCATCCAGAGCAAACGAAGGAGAGCATGGTGTTTACCGTTTAGAGGAAATTCAGGAATAAGTTCTGATCGTAAAAGGATTCGTGCGGAATTAAAACCGTCAGTTAAGCTTTAGTATGTTTCAAGAACAAGAAGAAGCGGTTCATGAAATAAGCATACAAGTATCCGTATGCTCTATATTTGCCCGCTGCGGCTCGCTTTTTTTTGCGTCGCTGCGTGTGCCCTTGTTTATATTTGCTTCGCAATACAATTACCAGCGAATTAGGAGATGAAGTTTGAATATGGGCTTCACCGAATTGGCAATTCTCTTAATGGTACTCGTTCTGTTTTTCTCAATGCCGCTGACATTGATCTTTGTGGTCATCTTTATTTCCCGGAGTCAACGTCGTTCGCGACAGGACGAGATGAAGCCGCTTGAGCAGGAGAATTTGCAAATTAAGGAGCACATGGATGCCCGTGATCGCTCCTCGCCACAATGAAGATTTCGGCTATGGCAGAGCGTCTAGTTTTCGCCGGACACAGTGGGGTTCCCAATCAATAGTGCCGAGGGAAAACCAATCTTCAAAGATACCACTTCAAAGAAACCAATAGATCAACAGTTGCAGGACTAACGCCAAGGCGGCCCAAATTTTGAGGTTTTCATCCCAGCGACTTTTTCCAGGTTTGTCGGGTGTCGTTTCTGTCTTGGGACGACGCAGCACAATAATCAAAACCGCGGCAATGAGGCCCAGAAAGAGAAATCGCACGAACTCCAACGGTATCCACTGGAGGATACTTCGCACGAAATCGCCAATTTGATGCAGAATGGTTTCTTTCATTTTTCTGTGTCTTGGCTACTATTGTTCGGCGGTGTGAATACTGGTTTTGTTGGAAGATTTTTGTTCCAAATGACCAAGTCTGTTTTGGTAGGATCGTCCGCTGGAAAGATTAGGCTCAGCGTAAAGAGCGTACTCAAAGTGACCAGGAACGCCCAAATCGAAAAATAGAGAAAAGGTTCTTGGATTTGGAACAACGGCTTCCAGCCTAAAGAGGAATAGATCATCGGTTGGTTCAGTGCGTATAGAGTGACCGAGGTGGAGATTCCGAGCAGCAGTGCGATGACGGCCGCTCGACCATTGGCGCGACGCCACATCATGCCTGTTAGTAAAATGGCGAGTGCAGGGCCCTGGAAAAATGCCATCAGAGTCTGAAAAATCGCGTAGATGCCCGAGCCTTCTTTTAGTGTTGTCAGCAGGAATGCGAAGATAACTCCCCAGGTCATGCAGGCCATCGTTGTTAGGCGTCCGAGGGTTAATATTCGCGTTTCGGAAATTGCTGTTTTGGAAAATCGCTTCAGGAAATCATAAGAAACGATGGTGGAAGCGCTGTTAAGATAGGAATCCACGCTAGACATCATTGCGGCCAGAAATGCAGCGAAGAAAATACCTCGAATGCCGCTTGGTAAAATCCGGGTGACGAGTGTTGGGATTGCTTGGTCTCCATCGCCAATGTCGGGATAGAGTGCTAACGCAATCAGTCCTGGGACTGCAATCACAATCGGTATGACATTTTTGAGCAAAGCGCCCCAAACGTAGGAGGCCTTCGCTTCGAATTCACTCTTTGAGCCGAGCGAACGCTGGATGATCGCCTGATTTCCTATCCAGTAAGCTGGGCTCAATATCAGTGCCAAGCCGAAAAGGATTCCAGGCCAAGGGAAGGGCGTAGGAGTATCGACTGGTAAAATCAAGTGGAGATGTCTGTTGGGTGGGGGAGGAGAGCTGGGCGAAAGAGATGTTATGTCTTTCGTCGAAGGAAGAATTGCCGGATTGCTAGAGGTTTGTGCGGAAGTATTTGAATTGAGAGTGGACTGCTGAATCTGTCGCGCTTGCAAGCGGCTTTTGAGGTTCTCGATTCCACCCAGTTGATAAAGTCCACAGATAACAAGCAGGAGACAGCCTCCGATGAGAATCACGCATTGAAGGACATCGGTGTATACGACAGCCGCCAGGCCACCGAAGCTTGTATAAAAACCGACGAGCGTCGCCATCAGAATGATAGAAAACCACATTTCCCAGCCGAACAAGCTTTGCATCATTTTTGCGGAAGCGAGAAGCATGATCCCGAGATTGCACGCCATAAAAATAAGCCAGCAGGTAGCCATTATGGTGCGTACAGTCACGTTGTAACGCCGCTCAAGATATTCTGGGATGGTGTAAATTCCCGTACGATACAAGAATGGAACGAAGAAAAACGCTCCGATAATCATTGCAGGTACGCAACCGATCCATTCAAAATTGGCAACGGCTAGCCCATGTTTATAAGCGGCACCACCCACTCCAATGATATCAGTGCCACCGATATCGGTAGCTACCAACGACATGCCAACGGCCCACCAGGGTAATTGGCGACCGGCTAAAAAGAAGTCGGTGCCAGTCTTGACACGTCGGCCTATCAGGTAACCCAACACGATGGTTACGACGAGGTAGAGGGCTACAACGCTGTAGTCTAAGGTGGTCAAGGCACTAATGGCTCATTGCTCCATTAAACAAAATTTACATCGATCGCAACTGGATTGACAAAGTGGATTTTGGGGGGATCGCACACGTCGACTATCGACCATGGCTAAGAATAATGAATCGATGGTTCATTGCAAGGTTTCCCGACCAAGAGCCCAAAAATTGTTCTGGCTTCTAGAATGAATGCTGTATCGGTTTGTTTTTCCAACATTTTTCGGCTTGGCACAGCTAAAATGGGAATGCGAAAACCCATACAAACCGAGGCTTGAGCTGAGGGGAATAATGTTTTTATCGATGGTCTTTAAATCGAATGCATGTTGCATGGATCGGCTGAGGAAAAGTGTATGAAAATTTTGACATCGCCTTCAAATGTTTTGGCTATTTTCATGGTCTTCTGGTGCGGCTTGCATTGCCTGAGCAGTTTAGTATCAGCCCAAGATACGGGATCCCAGGCGAGATTGCGGATGGAAGCGGAAAATACGCTAAAGAAGGCATGTCGTTTTTATGCGAGCAAAATTTCTTTGCAAGGGGGATATCCTTATCACAGTGCGATCGACGGAACGTCACGGTGGGGCGAGAACATGGAGTTGAGTAAGGCTTTTATTATCCAACCCCCTGGAACACCCTCAGTAGGAGCAGCATTGTTACAAGCGTATGAAGCAACCGGGGATCCCGAATATCTCCAATTAGCGGTAAAGACAGGTCAGGCACTTGCAAAAGGGCAGCTTAAATCTGGGGGGTGGGCTCAAGTGGTTTACCTTGAGAAACCCGAAAAAGGGAGGATGGGGAATTATCGAAAGAGAGAAGGCGGAGAGTGGAACCAATCGTCCTTAGATGACAATCAAACACAGTCTGCTATTTTATTTCTAGTGGAGCTTGATCGAGCGCTCGAACATCGAGATAAGGAGATTAAGGAAACGGTGGAGTTCGCGCTAGCTGCACTGCTGGGTGCTCAGTTACCCCATGGTGGATTTCCTCAGGGATATCGCGAGCCGGCTCGATCCTTCGCGGCAGTCAAGGCAAACTATCCGCAACATGATTGGAAGACCGAAGGTAGGTTCAAAAATTATTGGGATTACGCAACGTTGAATGATGGTTTGGTTGGTGATGTTGCGGAAGTATTCATTCGCGCCCACGAAGTCTATCATGACGAACGCTATCTCAATGCATTGAAGCGACTAGGGGATTTTTTGCTGCTGGCGCAAATGCCGGATCCACAGCCTGCGTGGTGTCAGCAATACAACGACTCGATGCAGCCCATATGGGCACGAAAGTTTGAGCCGCCCGCGATCGCTGGTTCGGAATCGCAGGATGCAATGCTCACTTTGTTACGAATTGCTGAAGTTTCCAAAGATCGAAAATATTTAGAGCCTATTCCGAGAGCGTTGCGATATTTTCAGAACAAGTGTTTATTGGCCGATGGTCGTTTAGCCCGATTCTATGAGCTGCAAACGAATAAACCGCTCTACATGGACAAGCAGTATCAATTGACCTATGACGATTCGCAAGTTCCTACTCACTATGGTTGGAAAAGTCAGTCAAAATTGAACCAAATTGAGAAAAGCTACGAACTTTTGTCGCAAGGCGAATCCAGAGAGAGTAAACCGAAAAAAGTATCACCGACGGTTGTTCGCGAAGTAGTAAAGGCTCAGGGGGAAGATGGAAGTTGGAGTCATGTGTTTCAGGGAGAGAAGCTCATGGGGTCACCGAAATTCCGCCAAGGAGAATTGTACGTATCAAGTTCCGAGTTCATTGAGAATGTTGACATTTTGACAAGGTATATTTCCTCGTTAAGTTCTAAATGAGCCAATCAGTGGTGATTTTTGAAAAGCGAAATAGCTTCCTCGTTTCACGTGGTCGCCAACACGCTAGGTTTTCCTGCTGGCCTGGCCGATCGAGGTCGTCCGAGCAGTTTTCGATCTTAATAGGTGTGGCCTCTTTGTTGCACGTACAATTGTACGTGTGGCGTATGCACCACATTTTTGATACTGTTTTATCTTAACCTTAGCGGATGGAGGTGTCTCATTTTAGCCTTCTGGTTCTACGTCGCAAGAGTTTTGCGATAGGCCACCGCATGCTTTTAGTTGCAATTGGTGGTATAAGCAAAGAGTTTTTGTTACGTCATTTTAACGGTGGATGAATTTCCGAATTTATAACAACTTATTTTGCCGTCCGTAGTTGAAACGCAAGCCCCGAGCTGATATCACTTGCTGCTTTGCACGCTAAGAACTTTCGCCGCAGTGCTACCGCTTCTCATCATCGCTCATCAACACTACTTCCTCCGAATGATTTGGAGATCCTGCCGCTATGTCCATTGATGGATTTCGGCGCCTGCTGTGGCGCAAGCTCTCGCAGCTGCTTTCGCAAAAACAAAACGTCGCTCGAAATCGTAAACTCTTTCGCCACTCGCTCCTCGAACAATTCGAGAAACGCGAAATGATGGCCTACGATGTCAGCAGTATCCGCCTGCTCAATGACACCGGCATCAGCTCGACCGATAAAATCACTTACGATCCCACGCTCACCGGCACCGTCAGTTCGGGCACCGGCGGAAGCTCCGGTATGTCGGGTGGCTACGGCGGATTCGGCGTCCTCCATGTCCAGTTCGATCACAACGGCGATGGCGTCGGTGATGGCTCAGTCATCGTCAACGGCACCTCCTTTCAGTACGACCCGCGCACAACCGATCCGGGTCTCTATTTCTACGCCGGCTCGGTCAACTTTAAGCAGCGTGTCCTCGAATACAACTACTACAATCAACTCGTCAGCACCGGGCCTTGGACCGATTTCGGCTTCACCCTCGAAACGGCCGCATCCGGTGAAATCCAGCTTCGCGATAACAATCAAAATATTCTCGTCAATCAAACCAATTTCAATTTTGGCTCGGTCGAAGTCGGCGCCACGCTCTCACGAACCTTCACCATCGATAACCTCGCCTCACCGATGGACCCCGCAGCCATTCTCCGTCTCAAAACAAACGACATTCAGCTTCCGCCCGGCTACTCCATCACCAAAGCCTATGCAAGCACCGTCTCGCCAGGCCAGCAAACGTCTTTCACCATCACCGTCGACACCTCCACTGCCGGCCCGAAATGGGGTACTTTCTCGTTCAAAAATAGCGACGGAGACGAAAATCCCTTCACGCTCAAATTCACAGCCGATGTGCTCAGCCGCGATCCAGAAATCGATATTCAACTCGCCTCCTCCGGCCAAACCATTGTCGATAACACCGGCTCGCTCTCGTTTGGTTCCACCGAGATCGGCACCCCCGTACAGCGTCAAATTCGCATCGCCAATCAAGGCAACTCGCCACTGTCCCTCGGCGTTCCCTCGGTAGGCAGCGGTTTCTCGATCACTTCTTTTGTTCCCAGTTCCATCCCCGCCAACTCATCGGTCTTGGTCACTCTCCAGATGAATGCCGGCGCGATCGGCTCTCTGGATGTTCCCTTCTCGATCACCTCCAACGATAGCGATGAAAACCCTTACAACTTTTCTCTGAAAGGGACCATCACCAACGTCGCTCCACCGTACGTCGATAATTTTGCACTGCTGCAAGATAACGGCGTCTCGGCCACCGATCGCATCACCACCGATCCTCGACTCTCGGGGACCGTGCGCGGCGCTTTCCAAGGTGGAACCGTCCGTGTCGAATTCGATCATTATCGCACCGGAAACATCAACGGTTCGCTATCGATCAGTAACTCAGGCGATAGCTTCACCTACGATCCGCGCACCACCGACAATCGGCTCGCCGATGTCTCTGGCCGCTGGACACTCCGCTATCGCGTCGTGCATTTAAACGCCCAAGGTGAAACGATCTCCACCGGCAACTGGGTCGACTTCTCCCTGGTGCTCGATGGCATCGCGTCTACCGCCGGCTTGACGTTAAACAATTTTGGTTTGGTACGCGATACAGGCTCCTCACTGATCGATCGCACCACCACCGACCCCACGATCCGGGCTACGCTCTCCGGTGATCGTGCCGGCGGTAAGGTGCGACTGGAGTTCGATCAGCAAGGCAACGGCACCGTCACCAAATACGTTGAATTCCCCGCCGATTCCAATCAGGTTCAGTACGATCCACGCTCCGGTGATCCCTCGCTGATCGGCCGTGTCGGTCCGGTCGATCTTCGTTATCGACTCACCAAACTCGATGCGGTAGGCAACACGCTCTCCTCCAGTCGCTGGATCAATTTCGCTTATCAGCTCGATACGCTCCCCGCCTCCAAAGTCGAAGTCCGCAACCTTCGCCTCGCAAATGACACAGGCACCTCGGCCACCGATCGCATCACCTCCGATCCGACCCTCACCGGTAACCTCTTCGACACCGCTGCCACACCCATCGATACCACCTACACTCTAGTCCAATTCGACCACAATGGCGACGGGCTTGTCGACGGTAGCGTGCTGACCGACAATCTCAGCGTCTTCACCTATCGGCCCCAAGGCTTAAGCTACAACTCGCACACGCTGCGCGTCCGCTCCGCTTCGTATCGCGTCGAATTCGCCAGCTATTTGCTCGGGCCCTGGAGTGAAATCTCGCTGCAATTGTTCGCCCCACCTGCACCGGTCATCGAATCGCTCGCCTTAGTCTCCGACACCGGCGTCTCGAGCACCGATAAGATCACCGACAATCCGACGATCGTCGGCACCGTCAAACTCGAAGAACGCCCAGTTTCAGATTACCTCGTCTACATCGATCACGATGGCAATGGTACCAGCGAAGGGACTGCGATCACCGATCGCTTCGGCAATTTCACGTATCGTCCACGCAATCTGAAGCCTGGCGCAGTCCAATTGACGTTGACCACCGCCTACTGGGACTCCAATCTCAATTCCACCGTCTATGCCAAACCGATTCAATTCCAGTACACCTACGTCGCCACGCCACTTCCCAAGATCGATTGGCTTGACATCGCTATCGATGACGGTTCGGATCGCTTGGATCGAAGCACTTCACAATCGCTGATCGTCGGCCAACTCTCCACCTCCGCGATTTATGCCAACGTGCAAATCGAATTCGATCACGACAACAACGGCTCGGTCGATGGAGTCGGTTTCTCCGACGCCGCCGGCGCAATCGTTTATCGTCCCTTCGGCCTAGCCCCCGGCGCCGTAACGCTCAAAGCCCGCACCAAAGTTTGGGACATCGATCAGGTGCAGTGGGTCGCCGGCGATTGGTCGCAAACCCAGTTTACTCTCGTCGCTAGCCCCAGCAGTTCCCTGGCCATCGATTCACTCGCCCTTCGCCGCGATACCGGCAGCAACACGTCCGATCGCATCACCAGTGAAGCGACCCTGGTGGGTCAAATCCGACAATCCAACTCCACCGCTGCAGTGTCCGTATTCGGTCTGGCCAATAAGCGCGTGGAGTTCGATGAAAACGGTGATGACCAAGTCGATGGCTACACCTTCACCGAGGACAATGGCAAGTTTACCTACACACCGAAATCGCTCAGCAGCGGTGCTAAATCTTTCCGCGCTCGCACTCGATCCTGGAACACCGTTTCTAATCAAGGGGAACTTAGCCCGTGGTCGACGTTCGCTTTCACCCTCCAGCCCGATTCCACGGTTGCACCACCGGTAGCTTCTTTAGCGCTGCTCAGCGATAGCGGCACTTCGGCCACCGATCGCATCACACGCCACCCCGGTTTGCTTGGCACCGTCCAGCTTCCACCCGGCGCGACCACGGCGATGCTGGAAGTGGATCTCAACAGTGATGGGATCGCCGATTTCCTTACCACGACACAGGCCGATGGGACATTCCTTGTTCAGCCGAACTACACCACGTTCGGCCCCAAAACAGTAGCCGTACGTTCTTTCGTCGATAGTTCCAGTTCCACTTCGCGCGTCTACTCCCCCTGGCAATCGTTCAACTACAGCTACAGCGATTTACCTTCCGAACCTGCGAGCCTCACGCAACTCGCCTGGACACCCGCCACGCTGAAAAATTCCCCAATTCTCACCGGCAAGGTGATCGATGATTCGAGCGTTGCTAATGTCAAAGTTGAAATCGATCTCAACAACGATGGCGTCGCCGAAGCGGTGGTAACGACCGATGCGCAAGGCAAGTTCCAGTACAACTACGTCCCCGCCTCCAGCGCAGCTCAAAGCTCCGTGACGCTGCGGCTACGCACCGTGCAGGCGATCGATGGTCAGGCCGCACAGATCAGCGCCTGGTCGACTCAGACCTTTGCAAATCCAGCCCCGACGCCACCCTCTCCTGCTACGTTGGGTTCATGGGGACTGGCCAACGATGACGGCGCCAGCTCTACCGATCGTATCTCGACCGACCTGACGCTGCGCGGCACGATCAACGCTGGTTCCAATGCCGGCAGCATCGCCGAGCAACTGATTCAGTTCGATCACGATGGCGATGGAAAGCCCGATGGCTCGACGCTTACCGATACCCAAGGAAAATTCACTTATCCGCTGAACCTCGCGGTCGGCCAGCATAACATCGCCACGCGCCTGGTCTCGTTTGATCCCGACCTGGGGCTCATTACCGGCGCTTGGTCGCAGCTAGTCGTCACGCAATCCGCCTTGGTGGAAACAAAAATTGCCACGTTAGGACTGGTGAGCGATACCGGTACGGTCAACGATGGCTCGACCGCGAATCCCGCTGTGCAAGGCACCTTAACAGGCCCCTCGGTCGCTCAAGTCTTGATTTTCGTGGACGTCAACGGCGACGGTTCGCCCGATGGCCAAACTACGACTAACGCGGCGGGCGCTTTCAGCTATACGCCGGCGACTCCCAGCGCCGAAGGATTTGTGCAAGCGACGGCCTGGATCGCCCGCGGCGGCTCGCCCACCGATTCGACCGCTAAAACCTATCGTTTCGTGTACTCACCAGCCCCCAATGGTAACAGCGCTCAAGCCCTGGTAACCCAACTCGCCTCCTTCGATAGCGCTTGGCAATCGGCTAATACAACCCTCCAGCAAAGCCTCACCGCGGCGCAAAAATCGCTGCGATCCTCGTTGCAAACTGCCGATGCCACCTATCGGACCGAAGTCTCTGCCGCCTATTCGCTCTTTCAGTCGACGCGGCTTTCCACGCTCTCGGCCTATCGCGATTCGCTACGCAGCGCCGAGTTCCAACTCGGTACCGCACTCAGCTCGGCCGAAGCCACCTTCGCCAATCAAACCAGTGGCCAAACCTCCGGCACCGATCCATTATTTGTTTGGCCCATCACACCACCCGAAGATGCGTTGGTGATTCCCAACGATGCCGATCAACCGGCACCACCTCAGTACATCGGCATCGATGCGGGACAAACGCTCGATGTCGCTTCACACCCCAGCGTTACGCAGCTCTATGCCATCGCCGACTCGCGAACCACGACTGCCTATGCGGCCGCTGAAGCTGCCTATCAAAATCGCTTGGCCCAAGCAGCTGGAAAGGCTGCCCAGTCGCAAGGTACCGCTTTCCAGCGTTTCGCTTCCTCGGTCGCTCAGGCTCGAAACATCAAGGCTAGCGCCACCCAAAACCTGCAACATCCCGATATCGATCTAGCCGCGGCAAGCCGCCAGAGTGCAACGCAAGCCCAAGCCAAGCAGGATACCAAGAGCGCTGCCGCTATCGCTGCCGAAAAACAATTCACCGACACGGCAGTTACCCTCAACTATAACCGCACTGATGTTATCAATTTGGCGCAGCGGGATCGTGAATCACGGATACGAGCCGCTTGGAATGCCTTCAATCAAGACTTCATGTACAGCTACGGTAACAGCAGTATGCTGCAGATGCTCACCAAGCGGCGCGA
>JBIKMB010000122.1:0-16799 GCA_044359485.1 Pirellulaceae bacterium
TTAGTCGGTTGGCGGCGAGATTGGGAAAGTTGATGTTGTATCGTATTTTGCTAGGTTTGGGATACAATAAACCAAAGAGGTATCTTGGCATTCGCGGGTACGACGATCGCAATCGCGGCGAGATATTGGTGCATCAGCTAATAAGATGGTTCGATCGTTTTGAGGCAACAGATTTCAGGCTTTACTTGGTAAGGGCTGCAGGTTTGTTTCTGCAATCTTGGGGTAAATTGATGTTTGGCATGAATTATTGGATAAGCAAAGGGACTCATGCGAATCAGTGGCCTGGGCGAGCCGAGGTTGGTTTTTTGATTGTGATATGGACTATCGCAGTTATGGGTGATTCGTCGCTGAGATCGCAAGAGGCCGAGCCGTTCGCTTTTTTTGAAAACAAGATACGTCCGTTACTTGTCGATCGCTGTATTGAATGTCATTCTTCGGGATCGGGTAAATCCAGCGGTGGACTGGCGCTCGACAGTCGTATAGCATGGATGAAAGGGGGCGATAGTGGTGTCGTTATTGTTCCCGGTGATCCCGACGAAAGCTTGCTGATAAAAGCTGTACGTTACCACGACGCGATTTTACAGATGCCACCGCAAGAAACGGGAGGTAAACTGCGACCCGAGGAGATCGATGCGCTGATCGAGTGGGTGCGAATCGGAGCTCCCGATCCTCGCGAGGCGGAAGAGACCATCGGTGTTGTCTCACTGGAACAAGCTCGTGGGTGGTGGTCATTTCAGCCCATCAAAAAAATATTTCCTCCGGATACTCATTCGGAGAATCCATTCCAGTCTCCCATCGATCGTTTTTGGCAAGCTAACCACAGCCAACTAGGTATTCAACCGAACGCACGGGCTGATCGAAGAACATTGATTCGCCGCGCAACGTTCGACTTAACCGGTCTGCCACCCACGCTTGAAGAGATAGCCGCCTTTGAGAGTGACCAAAGCCCAGAGGCTTTTGCGAGAGTTATCGATCGCTTGCTCGATTCGCCCGCCTATGGTGAACGCTGGGGGCGGCATTGGCTTGATGTGGCTCGGTACGCTGATACGGCCGGTGATGGATCCGATTATCCTGTGCGTGAAGCTTACAAGTATCGTGATTGGGTGATTGATGCTTTGAATTCAGATAAGCCAATCGACGATTTTCTCAGGGAGCAAATAGCTGGCGATCTTCTGGCGGATCGTGAAAATCCTGAGGATTATGCCGCTGGTGTTACAGCAACGGGTTTTCTGGCCATCGGGAAACGCTACGGATATGCCCCCAACGCGGACTTTCAACATCTCGATTTCGCGGATGCGATCGACTCTATTGGAAGATCCATTCTCGGTTTGTCGGTAGGCTGTGCCCGCTGCCACGACCACAAATATGAACCGATCACCATGGCGGACTATTATGCTTGGTATGGAATCCTCGAAAGTACCTCATGGTCGTTCCCTGGTGGTGAAGAACAGAAAAGACCATCCGGTTTCCCACCACTTGTTTCCCCCGCCATCGCTGCCAAGCTAGATCAGCAAAAAGCGGCGTCCATCGCAGCGATCGACAAGGAACTGCAAATTGCGAAATCGGAATTAATCACACAAACTTCCGGTTTCCGGGCAGGAGGAATCGATCTTGACGTTGAACAGCAAATGTTGGGGAAGCCCCCCGGAGGAAAATGGTTATCGGCTGGACCCAACGCTGTTTTAGCTGAGGCACAGAGTCCATTTCGACATATTCATCCAACTGGAGGTATGGGTATTCGAGTAGGTTCAGGGGTGCCAAATGATGGTGTGCGGTATGTCTTCGAAAATTCACTTACGGCAACGCCCGGTAATAAAATTTATTTTTCCATCGACTTTAGAAGTCTCCATGGTCCAAATCATCCAGGAGCCTATCGCTTTTATCTCGGACGTGGAGTGATCGCCTCACAGGCAGTCGAATGCAGTGTGACTCAAACCGAGGTGGCTATTAAAGATGGAACAAGCTGGCGAGTCATTCAGTCGATTGAGCCAGGGAAATGGTATAACCTTCAGTTGACGATTGATGGTCAAAATAAAACCTACGATGGTTGGGTCGGAGATCAACAACATCGAACGGAATTCAGCCAACAGAAGCTAAGTCCCAATTGGGATGGTGTCATCGATACCTTTATATGCGACGCGATTGGACACGTGCCGGGAAAGGTGTGTGAAAGAGATCTGGACAATGTGGGGCTTGGCATTCAACCGTTCGCGGCACTCGGAACGATCTCACCCTCCCAAAGCAAGCCAATGGCGGTAAGTATCGAGAAATTAAAGCAATTGGAAACTCGAGTAGCCGAACTGCAAAAGCTCCGAGAAATGGAAATGATGAAGCGCCCATATGAGGTCGCATATGGCGTCAGTGAGGGAACTGCCAAAAATGCCAAAATTCAGAAACGAGGTGAGCCGGATAAGTTGGGAGAAGAGGTTCCGAGACGCAATCTGACCCTACTTGGCGGAACGCAGTTGCCAAGCGACTATCGAGGAAGTGGTCGATTGTACTTGGCGAATTGGCTGAGCGATCATTCCAATCCGTTAACGGCCCGAGTTTTCGTAAATCGAGTGTGGGAGTGGCATTTTGGAGAGGGTATCGTTTCGACTTCCAGCGACTTTGGGCTGCGGGGTGAGTTACCCCGAAATCCGCAACTTCTCGATTGGCTGGCTGCCGAGCTAATCGATTCGGGATGGTCTCTCAAAAAACTGCATCGTCTCATCATGCTTTCAGAAACTTATCAGCGATCCTCAGAAGAACAAACGGCTGCCTTGCAACTGGATCCATCCAATCAACATCATTGGCGATTTTCACGTCGTTCCTTGGACGCTGAATCAATCCGTGATGCAATGCTTGTATTGAGTGGACAGCTGGAACGGCGAAGGCCCGCCGAGCATCCGTTTCCGCCTGTAGAGACATGGAATTTCACTATCCACAATCCGTTTCATGCGATCTATGAATCAGCTCATCGCTCTGTTTACCTTATGTCGC
Source organism: Pirellulaceae bacterium (assembly GCA_044359485.1). Taxonomy (GTDB): domain Bacteria; phylum Planctomycetota; class Planctomycetia; order Pirellulales; family Pirellulaceae; genus JAFLCP01. Next base: position 2,983 of record JBIKMB010000122.1, read on the forward strand.
AAAGGAATCGCCGTCACCCTTATCTTGCACTGTTCGACAGTGCTGACCCCAATATTAGCACTGCGCAACGTCAGCCGACCATCACGCCGAATCAAACCTTGTATTTGATGAATTCTCCTTTCGTGCATGCTCAGGCAAAATCCTTTGCCCAGAAAATCATGAGCATTTCTGATGATTCTGCGATCAGGGTCAAGTTTGCGATAGAATCTGCAACAGGTCGGATACCGGATACTGTCGAGGTCGAACAGGCGATTTCTTTTATCAATCAATACCGCAATCGTCTTATCGAACTTAAACCCTCCGCGATCGAGACTGATGCGGAAGCATGGAGCGCGTTGGCTCGAATCTTGTTGACAAGCAATGCCTTTCTCTACGTAGACTAATAACGAAACAAGCTTAGAAGAATATGCGAAATCGGCGGAAAAACATGCATGAAATGAACCGTAGAGCTTGGCTCAGCGCGGCATCGGGTGGTTTTGGGCTAACCGCCTTGGCAGGATTGCTACAACAGGAAGCTCTCGCTTGGGGCGATCCGCTGGCCGCTAGAAGCGGACATCACGTCGCGAAAGCCGACCGCGTGATTTTTATCTATTCGACGGGTGGCGTGTCGCAAGTTGACACGTTTGATTACAAGCCAAGGCTCACAGTAGATCACGGCAAATCGTTTATCGCCTCGCGATGGCTTAACAAGCCTGGTCGCTTCGAGCGTTTTCTTACCAAGCCGCGTTGGAACTTTAAGCGTTACGGAGAAAATGGAATTTGGGTGAGCGATCTTTTTCCTGGCATTGGATCAGTTATCGATGAGGTCTGTATTCTCAATGCGATGCATTGCGACAGTGACGGTCACGATAAGGCAACGTTAGCTGCTCATACGGGCTCGGCCCAATTTGCGCGCCCCAGCGCGGGGGCCTGGGTATCTTATGGTCTGGGAACGGAAAACGGCAATCTCCCGTCCTTTATGGTGATTGCTCCCGCTGCGCCCTATGCAGGCGCCCAAACATGGGGCAGCGATTTTCTTCCTGGTTGCCATCAGGGGACTCAGGTCATTCCTGGTAAAGATCCGTTGCCCAATCTCCTGCCGCTGACGGTCGACAAAGATCTTCAGATTATGGAATTGAAGCATTTGCGGGAGATCAACAAGCTACATCTAGATAGCCGTTCGTCGGATACTGCACTCGAGGCGCGTATACGTTCCTTCGAAACTGCGTTCGGTATGCAGCAAGAGGCGCCAGAGGTATTCGACTTATCCAAGGAATCTAAGCATACGCTTAATCTCTATGGAATAGATGCGGGAGCTACATCCGGTTTTGGTTGGCAATGTCTTGTGGCCAGACGACTGGCAGAACGTGGCGTGCGATTTATCGAGTTGATCGATGTAGGCTCGAGCAATAATTGGGACTCGCACGGCAACATGGAGGATCATGCGCGATTGGCCAAAGCGATTGATCGGCCAATCGCAGGCTTGATCCAAGATCTTAAACGACGTGGCCTATTGGAACGTACATTAGTGGTTTGGACATCTGAATTTGGACGTACACCTTTTCATCAGGATGCGAATCACCCAGGGCGCGAGCATCACAATTTAGTCTTTACCTCTTGGATGGCGGGAGGCGGAGTGAAGGGAGGTTATGTTCATGGCAAGTCGGACGAATATGGGATTCTTCCCGTTGAAGGTAAGGTGCATACGCACGATCTTCACGCAACAATGCTTCACCTTCTAGGACTCGATCATGAACGTTTAACTTATCGCCACGCTGGCCGCGACTATCGCTTGACCGATGTCGCTGGTAAAGTCGCTCAGGATGTAATCGCTTAGGTAATTCGTTAGTTACTTTCTCTTAGTTGGGTTCTGCGGAGTATCACCAATTAAGACAGGATCTATCATCAGCCACTTCTTTCATTGAATGAATCTATTTCGGCCTTCAAATCATTCGAGATCCTGCCAGCGACGAGGCCGATGTCTCTACGGTTACAGTATTATGCCGCGGAAACATTTTAGAAATAATGATTGAAGTGGTTTAAAAGCTGGTATAAGATCCAACGATCTTTAAATCAGTCTTTTATTAAAAAGAAGATATTATATGCCACCCGCAGCCCGCATTAGCGATATGCATATCTGCCCTCTGTCAGATGGTCCAAAGCCGCACGTAGGGGGGCCGATCTCAATCGGCTGCCCCACCGTGATGATAGGTTACATGCCAGCCGCTCGGGTGGGAGATATGTGTGTTTGTGTTGGGCCACCTGACGCTATCGCCAAAGGATCCATGACGGTGAAGATTGGTGGTATGCCAGCGGCTCGGATCGGTGACATGACATTACACGGTGGAACGATCAGCGTAGGTTGCCCGACCGTGATGATCGGCGATATCGGCATGGGAGGATCTTCAACCGTTCAGGGACAAGCAATGGTAGCTGCGAAAAAAACGGCCGTCCCTTTTTGTGAAGTCTGCGCAAAGTTGGCGGCTGAAGTTTGAGTGAAGTCGAGGTTTGGGGAGAAGTTGGGGTGAATCCGAAACCGGTGACCATTTCCGATGGTGATCTGTCCGCGTTGAGATCACTTTTGAATTCGGCCAATTCCCACCTCTACGCTGTGCTGGACTCTGCAGATGAGCCAGAGGTGGTTGAGCGAATTCAAGAGTCGGAGGATCGTGGTACAAATTTATATGTCGGTTCTGCGCAGCGTGATTATTGGGCCATTTCCCCCTATCTTTTGCGGATGCAGCCCGCTGACTTGGATTGGATTTTGGGAAATTTACAGGAGGATGCTTGGGGTATTTTGGCGGAAACGAATGCTGACTTAAGCACCATAAAGCGTCATTTTCGAAAGTTCTTGACGGTCAAGGAGGGGGAGTCAGGTCGTTTCTTATTGTTTCGTTTTTATGATCCCCGAGTCCTGCCACCGTTTTTAGAGTCTTGTACTCTCCAGCAGGCGCGTGCATTTTTTGGTCCTATTCAGAGCTTTTATTTTTTTTCGGATTCAAAGACAGTGCGCCAAGCGAAACTCAGCGATCAGTCTGGTTTTGTTGCCGAACATACGGATTTTACTTAAGGTTTTTACGACGATGCTTGAAATCCAATCGGATCAAATGAAATCGCTGCAGCAAGCGACTAAAAAAAGATTTCATGAAACGCTTAAGCAGTTTCTCAGAGAAGAGATTCCCGAAGAGACTTCGTCCATGTCGGACCAGGCTTTGCTGGAGCGAATCGAGAACAGTGAGCGGCGGGCCGGCTTGTACGGAATCGTGTCTCAGTCGGGTGTTGCTCAGTTTACTTGCCTCACATTCATTGCCGGTCCCGAGTTCGATACCATTCCCGAAGTGCACGACTTGTTAACTGATCCGGCTTCGGAACTGAGTCCAGAGGAACGCTTGGAAGTACTGGTGGAAGAACTAGCGGATGATGAAGAGTGACCAGGGTGTAAAGCGACCCCAGCGAAGCCAATTTCTTCGAGTTACGATAAGTTTAAAGAATTCAAAAAGGCCACTTGCAAAAAGGGCCAAAAATAAAGGTCGAAGTCCTAAATCGTTAAGATATTAGAGAGCAGAGCGATTCATACGATGTCGGAATATAGCACGCCCTTTTTTCGTTGGATCATTCCTTCATCCTGGACGGATGAAACAACTTATATATTGACAGGCATTGAGGATGATCAAACAGGATTTAGGCCGAATATTGTATTGCAGCATCGAATTCGAAAAGCGGAGCAGACTCTTGCCGAAGTTGTTGAGGAAGAGTTGGCCGCTGTTGGAGAGGAGCTTTCCGATCCGGAGTTAATCGAGCAGGGACCCATCGAGGGATGTCAAGTCGCCGCGCTGGGAGCGACATGGACCATGACGATGGAAGAGGAGCTAGAGGTTTATCAGCGTCAAGTGTACATGTTTTCGGAAACGCGACTTTACATCCTCACCTGCACTTGCCTAAAAGCCGAGCGGAAAATGATGGACGAAGCGTTCCTGGGTATCATCCGAAGTTTTCAGCCGCGACAGTAGCAAATAACGAGCCCAAGAAAACAGGTGTTGGGGCTGGGCGAGTATGTGGTGCATTGCGTGACGGAAACCGCGAGTTGGCTCGGCAAATGAAGGGTTGAGTCGATAAAATGAAAATGAAAGTGAAAAAGCCAAGTCCTCCGAGTGTAAAGGCGGCTGCGAAAGCAGTGAAAAAAGCGGTCTCTAATCCGGTATCCGCCGCGGCTAAGAGTGTGAAGCAAGCGGGGGGCAACGTCAAAAAAAACACCGGCAGCATTGCTCGTGGAGCGAAACGTATTGGAAAGACCGTCAAACCCTCGGCGACCAGAGCGGCCAAGGCGATCAAGCAACGATCCCAAAAGGGTGTTGGCAAGATTAAAAAGGCTGCCAAAAAAGCAGGTAAAATAACGGCGCTAGCAGCCCCTGGTGCTCGTGATCGATACGCCAATGAAATTCGAAAAGCGGGGACGCGTCAGCGGATTACTCGCGCCAATTCACGCAATGTGACTACTGTTCGCCGAATAGCGACCGGTAGCCATGTCGTCCGATATCGAAACTCTCTGGCAAAGGCTGGCAAAACGAAGGTTTCCTCAGGAAAAAAGTTGCTCAAGAAAGCGAAGAAGACTTTTTCAAAACCTGGCAAGCCGATTGCCAAAGCGTTCAAATCGCCAAAGAAGGCTTTGAGTAAAAAAATCAAAGCCGCCAGCAAAGCGAAAGTGCAGTTTCCTAAGAACGTCAAAGGCCCCAAAGCAACCTGCCCACTGCTGAAGCAGAAGGGGCTCGAGCAGAGTAATGCGATGCTTAAAACTCCCAAGTTGAGAATTCCTAAGCCCAGTGCGAACGTGGTTGGTGGAATCATCGGGGGAGTGGTTGGTGGTTCGATTGGAATGGTTGTGGGGGGAGGTGCAGGAGCTGTGGTTGGCGCGCGTGTCGGCGCTAGAATTGTTGCACAGGAATTCAACAAATCTAATGTCGTCAGTAGGAGAACGCCGGATTACTCTTCGAAATATCGAGCAGGTAAGCCACAACCCGGTAATAAGACTCAACGTCATACTGCTTCGACATCAGTAGGTGTCTACCCGGGGCAACAGCAATACAACAACTGCGGAGTTCAGTCTTGTGCACAAATCATCGCGCAAGCCACCGGTACATTGCCCGACGAAAAGGTTCTCCTAAAGTTTGCGATTGAGAACGGATGGGCGGAAAAGAACGGATCAATGCGTGATCGTCGCTCAATTCCGACTGACAGTCTCGCCGAACCGGACGGAGGTACATTCCCCTGGACGCAGAAGGAGATTCTTGCAGCCTATGGGGTTTCGAGCAAAACGTATCTGTTTGAATACGATAACCGCAGCACCCTGGAAAAATCATGGGACGACGCGATCGTAAAACCCATCAGTGATGCACTTATCAAGTCCACAGGTGAGCAAGTCCCTCGTGGCTATGATGTTAAGCGTGGTACTCATACCTATCGCGATACGCTGGGGCACGCTATATGGGAAGGCAAGGGAATTATTACTTCCATTCATACGGACGGTGCTTCGTGGTGGAAGAATTGGGACGGTACCTCACGCGGCAGTGGATTCCATGCATTATGTATCGTTGATGGCGACTTTGATGCAAACGGAAACCTAACCCACGTTTACCTTACAGATACTGGTGTTAATGTACCTGAGGTACCGCCGCCTCGCGGTCAGTCACGCCCAGGACCAAAACGGGTTTCAATTGATGAGTACATGAGCGCTGTGCAGTCCAGTGTCGATAATGGGAACCCAATGAGCCTCGTTATTACTGACAACAAGATCTGGCCTTGATGGATGAATGGCTTTGTCGCAATGACCTTTTTGAGCTATTGAATTACTATGAGTAAACCCCTTTGGACCGTATGGGCTATGTCAAGGATCTTTGCCGCAGGTGTCGCTACTCCTACGAACTGGTTTTCGCCAGTATTTCCATGCCTGCGAAACAACAGAATTGCTGCTACTATCATTCCTTTCCCACGCACGGGTCCGCAGGTCGTTCCGGGCCATGTTATGGTCCCACGAGTCGTCTGTTATCTGCCCTATCCTGAAACCGCTCCCCTTGAGGTGGTTGACTTCAAACCCAGCGACTTTGGACTCACGGAGAATGAAACAAATGCGCCACTCTCCAGCTTGCAAATGCAACACAAGTTAAAGCATGGAGAGTTTTCTGATGTTTCGCAGCAGCTTAATCAAGTACTTTCCCGCGGCTTTGAGCAAGGCTACTTTACAATTCATGCTTCGTCGACCGCTCAAGAGCGCTCGGACGCAAGATTGGCTGCTGAGCTAATCGCGCGTATCACTCCAGATGGGCTGCGTTCTGTGTATCGAATTGCTGGGAAATTGTTATTCGATTGGATTGACCGTTGTGCTGAGGAGACCTGACATAGTTTCGTGATAAAAACTTTTAATACCAACCTCTTCGTTTATGATTTAGGTCTATCCGGGATTATTGTAGGTAGACGTTTAGTCCACCACAGTATATGTGGATTGCTGTTTTGAAATTGTGACGGTTTCGATAGCCACCGACCCTTCGCTTGATAGTCGTGATCTTGCTGTTAATTCCTTCATCAACCGCGTTGGTCATTCCAATAGAGCAGTAGCTCAAGACATTCGCTAAACGCTTCTTGATAGTAAGAGCAACTTGCGCTACCCCAATATTGGCGGACTCCTAACAAGCTTTTTACAATCTGCTTAGGAGGACACCAATGTCGAAGAGCAATAAACGAGAGAAGCGATCATTTACCGAACAGTTTAAGCGAGACGCGGTCAACCTAGTTGTCGTTGAGGGCCATTCATTCACTGCAGCTGCTAGGGCAGTCAATTTGAATCCAGGTAGCCTGCGCCGATGGCATGCGAAATATGCGCCTGAGCCGGAAGCTTGCGGAGAAAATGCGACGGTTGCAGAGTTGCAATCAGAGGTTCAGCGGCTTCGCAAACAACTTCGACAAGCCGAGTTGGAACGCGAAATACTAAAAAAAGCAACGGCGTATTTTGCGAAGGAGTCGCAGTAAAGTACGCCTGGATCAAATAGCATCGTGACTCCTATTCTGTGACAACAATGTGCAAAGTGTTGAATGTGAGTAAAAGCGGCTTCTATGATTCGCTGAGAGCCACCTCTGGGCCTCGCGCTCAACGCCACTCTGCCATTCGAGCCGCTGTGCGCTTAGAAAACGAGGAATCTCATGGGATCTACGGTAGTCAAATGATCGCTGAAGTTATGAAGAAAGACGATCGAATGGAAGCAGCCTGTCGAAACACACGGTGGCTCGTGCAATGAAAGAAATGGGCCTGAAAAGCTGTGTGTCGAGAAAATTCAAGCCGACTACGACGGTCGCTGATCCTAGCAAGCGACCAGCAGGCAATATTCTTGATCAGAACTTCGAAGCCACAGCGCCAAATCAAAAATGGGTTACCGATATCACATACCTATCAACACTTGGTGGATGGATATACCTGGCCGTCGTCATTGATCTGTTTAGCCGTAAAGTTATTGGTTGGTCCATCAGTGAGCGACTGACAACACCGCTTGTCAGCGATGCGTTAAAACAAGCGATAGAGAACCGACGCCCCGATGGAGGCCAACTCTTGCATCACAGCGATCAGGGCTGTCAGTACACGAGCGACACCTATCAGCAACTGCTTAAATCGCTGAAGATAACTTGCTCGATGAGTCGCAAGGGCTGTTGCTATGATAACGCAGTCGCTGAAAGATTCTTCTGGTCACTGAAGAACGAGTGGCCCAAGTTCGAAACCTATCCGGACCTTGAGTCGGCTCGTTGGAGTGTATTCAAGTACATCGAAACGTTTTATAATTCAAACAGGATTCATCAATCGTTGGAGTACCAAACGCCGAATCAATTTGAAAAGAATCACACTGAGGCTCTAGCCGTATAAGTCAAAAACAGGAGTCCGCCAGTATTGGGCTATCGCAGTTCTGCATCAGCGATGAAGAATTCTGGCTATTGCCATCGTCGTGCACTGCTCCGCAGTCTAACGCTTTGGATAGTAAGTGTAGGAAAGGTTTTGTTAGGATGAGCGTTGGATAGCAGAGAGGTCCACGATACTAGGGTGATCCACGACAACAGGATGAAGGTCATGCAGAAGCTTACAGTTACGATTTATGGCAAGGTTACGTATGCGGCGAGTCGAACCTTTGAGATTGAGGTGCCCGACGATGAAAATATTCAGCTTCTTAACATCGACACACTGAACGACTTAGCCGATGAAGCGAAAGTTGCATGGACCTTTGGCGAAGAGGGGCACATTGAGCCTCAAGTACATGAAGTTGAATCTCGCTAGAGCAGTGCCCAGTGTCGTGGACCGCTCCGCGGTCCAACGCATCGGTCGCTAACCGGACGATCGCTTTTGTAAACTTCCGTGTCGGATTGCGAGAGTTATCCATAACACTTTTAGCGAACTACGTTCACGGGCGTCGCCTGTGTCAACTCGCGCGACGGTGTGTTGCGGCATCGCCTCTCCTGCGCGAACATGTTACGTTTTCCAAGCATCGAAAAATTGGGAGATGTTATTGAGTTTGCAGAAGGCGAGTGCGTTACACATCCTACTTGGCTACTTGGCTTCCTTTCCGAGATCATTGTCGGCTATTCACCGTCCGAGGGTTCGATACTTAAATCGTCAGTGTCAGCCGATTCAGGAGATGCTCGCATGGTATCGATTCGATGGGAAAAAACTAAATCCAATTGTTCGGCGTCAGCTAAAATTCTGGGAGTGATTATTTCGCGGTTCCGCGGCACTGGGCCACGCTCGAAATAGCGTATGGTTTCTTCATAAGGTTTCCAGCGAAGTTGGCCCAGCGAGACAAGTTTGCAATGGTCGAGCGAGTGTCGCAGGAAATAGTATCGTTGCTTTCGAAGAGCCCCTTAGTTCCTTAGAATCGAGAATGACATTTGCCCACGAAATGACGCATATTTATCAAGACCAAAATCCATCGGAGTACGGAACAAGAGGAGCTACTCGAGAAATGATTTGCTCCTATTGTTCGTGGTCAAATCTTTCCGTAGAAGACATCAAGGCGAAGAGAAGGCAGATCAATCAGAGGGAAACGCAGTATAATTTGAATCTCGATGAAAATTCAACTTGGTCTGAGCTGAACGCTGAACAGCAGGGAAGAGTTGTCGAGTTGTGGCAGGAGCATCGCGAACTTGTAAGCAAACAGATCTCAAGCAATCCAGATCCAAACCTCGCGCGACTGTTGAAACAGGCAGGCTTCTTTTCGGCGGATCCAAATATGCAAGCGGTATCTGCTCCTTGAATTCCAAAATCCGTTCAGAACGTGGCTAGAGATTCAAAAGGTCTTTAGTTTCGCTAGAGTCTGTAAAATTGAAATCAGCAGAGATTTGCAGTTGGATGTTGGGAACTGAAACGCGGACAATTTTTTGGAATAATCTTAAACTAATAGGCCTGAGGCTTGATCTAGGAAAACTTCGATGAAGAAAGTCACCGTAACTATCTATGGTCAAGTAACGTATGCGGCAAGCCGCACCTTCGAGATGGAATTGCCTGAGGACCAAAATCTGGAACTGCTCAGCACAGAGACGCTCAACGATCTGGCCGACGAGGCACAAGCTACTTGGAGTTTTGGGGACGAGGGACATATACACCCCCGAGAGCATCGTATCGAAGCGGCATAAGGCAGTTTCCTTTGAATCTCTAGAAGTAAACTCTGGAGGCTTCAAGGCGAACCTACCTTCGGCGATATCGAGAAATTCCAGTCAGCCCATCGATTCGTATGCTAGATTTTCTATCGACTCGATGCGGTATGAATCGCCAGAAGATACGAAATTCATGGGGGTATGGTCCCTTGGAAGCCTCAGCGACCACAAGTTCAGTCGATCCACGTAGTCAGCCGAAAAATAGTTGGCTGGGCCAACCCATTCTACTCGCTTTGGGTGGCACGTTACTGGTTGTAGCATCTGTACTGTTTTGGTTTGGGGGGGCTCGACCCATCCTGGATTGGTTTGCGTCGTTGCGATGGGTTGAAGTTCCATGCAAGATCGATTCCGCGTCAGTAGTCGTCGACCATAAAACCGAAGCGATTGCCTTTTTGCCGGAAGTTCGTTATCGCTACAAGTGGAACGACCAAACGTTTCACGGCACCCGATTTGCCTGGGATACAGCTAGCTATAGCAGCCGAGAATCGATTGAAAAATGGATTGAACCCTTTCCCGCCGGCAAAGAAACGGTCTGTTATGTCAATCCCCGCGTTCCTGAAGAGTCGGTACTGCTGCGAGCTTTCCCCAAGCCAACAGTCTTCGTGAACTGCGTCATGTTCTTTTTCATCTCGGTTGGCTTAGAGATAGTTGGCACCCTTTTCTGCTCACTACTGCCACCCTGGAAGAACGCTCCACCGTCAGGATTTTAGTCGACTTGAAAATTCGTAGGGCATGATTCGCCCGACAAGTCTCACGGTTTTTTCTCATTCTCGCGCAGAGATTCGACAAAGTCTGGATCATCCATCTTCACCGGCGCAGCTTCTTTACGACGACGCTCGAACTTTGGATCGGCTGGATCAAACGTATCTTCTGGTTTAAATACCTTCGGATCGGCCGGCACAAATCGATAGGGGCGAAAGTCAGGTTCCCGCGTAAACAAATCGCTGAGATTGGTAGCGGTCGCATCAAACAAATTGTTCGGTCCCAAATCAAACAGCTCGTAGATGCTCTTAATGATGCTCATAATGGAAAAGTGCGAATGGGAAACGTATCCTCTTTTCGCATAAGGACTGATGCATAACACAAAGGAACGATGGCGGTCAATCGAATCATTATCACCTCCCGAATCATCTTGTGTTACAAAGATCGCCATATTTTTCCATTCGGGCTGCGCAGATAAGTACGCCACAATCTTGCCTAAAGCCAAATCATTATCGGCCATATAACTCGCGACGTATGGATAGCCAGCCGCAGGGCGTGGTGCCGCACCGTGATCATTGCATATGGAGATGTTGATGAATTGAGGGAGCTTGCCAGCATGCTCTTTCCGATACTGCTCGATATCCTCGACAAACCAATCGGCTCGAGCGATATCGGGGATGTTGGTGTTATATGCAGGAAATTGAAAATCGGTATTATCAAACAGGACTTTGGGCATGGGGTAGTTCACTTGCGTGTAAGCTCCGGATCGACTTGTCATCGGGCCTTCGTCGTTATCCGGAAATTCAAATCCCTCACCATAGTTGCGGAACGAAATTCCAGCGCGATGGAGATGTTCGAACATGGAACCATTTTCTAAATAGTCCTCGGGAATCTGAGAGCCATTAGATCCCATCGCGACCATACGACCTTTAGCCGTTTCGCTTTTTCTAAAACCCCAGCCCGAATAAAAGACCCGCGTGGTCCAAAAGCTCGGATACACCCCCACCAGCCATCGATGTCCGTCCCCAGAGGCCTGAGGTTCCATGTAGAAATTGTCCGAGATCGCGAATTGTTCTGCCAAGCGGAGATGATTGGGCATGATATTGAGTCGCTCAGCGCGTCCCTTTTCTTTGATCCATCCATTGCGTCCGAATTCCGCATATTCCGGTTCGCTGTTGGAGCCAGGTAATCCACCGAAAATACCATCGAAGGTATGATTTTCTTTTGTGATAAAAACGACATGCTTTATTTCGGGGGGAAACGGAGACGATTTCGATTGAACCGGGATCATTCCATTATTTCGCAAAACGATATCCGTTGCCGGCATCTGATTCGCCAGTTCGACGACATGTATCATGCCAGGCATATCCACTAAACCGAATCTCTCATCACTTTCCGGTCGAACATGTTTTGGTCCGCGTGGGCCCCTACCCAATCCCTTTTGCGTCGCGATCAGCAGTTTCGAATCATCCGTGGAAAGACGGCATGCAACAGGAAACCAGCCTGTGGGAATCCAGTTCACCATATGGCCGGTTTCAAAGTCAATAACGGCAATCGCATTCAAACCTGACGCACAAACATAAAGATATTTATGCTCTCGATCGATACACATTCCACTGGGAATCACTCCCCGTAGCCCAGCCAGAAGCGGTTGCGGTTCCAGTTTGACCGTTCTTTTAACTTCCAAAGTTTTTGCATCGAGATATTGCAGGCTGTCGTTATTCGCATTGGTAACCAACAACGTATCGCCCACCAGAAGAAGTCCATTGGGCGAACTTCCGCCAACCACTTTTCCGTTGCCCGCCGGAGATTGGATAAGCAATCCGGTTTTAACACTTCCCTTCCATTTCATTTCCGCGGGTTTCGTCGCATCAAACATCCAAACCGAATGCGCGCTGGCAGTCCTCGGGTCTCCCAGGCCGGGTACGAAGCGTCCCTCTCGCTGTACGCCGAGTTCTGCCTCTGTGGATGGGAATCCAAACGCAGGTTGCGAGAGGCCGCGGGGATTTCCGTCACCTTGAGGTATCAGCGAGTAGTCGAATATTCCGATATTGGCGACATACAGTTTGTTCAGAGTTGGCGAATGAACCAATGAAAAAGGTTCGCGACCTCCATCGACTTCCCCAATGACCCTTCCCTCCAGTACATCGAACGAGACAAGTTTCTGACGCGCGACATCCGCGCCGAATACGACTCTTTCATCCGCGGTGAGCGCTAGATCGTTGATGTAGGCCTCTGGGTCAGCCTGAATCGTCAGGATCGGTTTGACATCCAGCACCTGGAGACGTTCGGAACTAGGGGCATTCCACTCTCTGGTGTCCCAAATCTGAATTCCATGACCAGTATCGCCGCTGGAAGTGATCAATCGCTGGCTATCACGGGTGAAAACGGCGCAGAACGCCGCTTTGTTCCATGGAATCAACCAAGAAGACTCGGATGCCGATTTCGACTCGCTCGAATAGATAACCATTCCCGAATCGCATAAGCCGACCCACCATTTACCATCCGGACTTGGGACAACGTTCCACAAATCCTCCCCTGTATAGAGTCGAGTCCCAATCGGTGAGAGAAATCGACCATTGGGAAGAATGGAAATACCCGCTGGGTCGATTTTAGAGAACTCGTCTCCCGCAGGTGTTTGAAACTCTTGTTCGGGTGGCTGCGCTGAAAGGCCGAACGATACATACAGCAGCATCAAACAGGCAAGCTGAATCTGGATCAGCGGTTGCCAAAAGTAAAAACGAAAAGTTTTCCAGGTCGATGAAAGGCGTTGCATGTTGTATTCACTGAGGTGGTTCGTGGGTAAATAATTGGGCTATAAACACGCGGAATTATTTCCGAAGGGTGGTGGTGTCAAAGAGTCGACCTTCGAGATCGTAGCTTTTCAGTTCGAGCGTGCGGCCATTGACGGACACGAAGACAAAATGATGACCGCGACGGACATTATTTTGAAAGGGTGGTCGAATGGGGCCTGCCTGTTCGAGTCCTCCCCCACCGCCGCCAGTGATCATATAAACGGTCCCCTGCTCTGCTACCTTTCCGTCGACGATAGGCCACGTTCGTTCGTAGGAATGAATGTGGCCGTTCCACACAATGTCCACGTTATATCGATCGAATAGTTTAGTCAATTCGCGAATCCGCATGTCTCCCCACGTGCTCTTCCCTTTCCATAGGTCACCATAATCATTTTCGTCCGATGAATACGAGGGATGATGAAAAGAAACAAATTTCCATATAACGGAGGAGTCGGACTTCTTCTCTTGCTCTTCAGCCGCCTTCAGTTCCGCTTCGAGCCACAGATATTGTTCGCTGGAAGGATCAAGTTTTTTATTGGAATCGAGCATAAAGAACATCGCATTACCGTAACGGAACGAGTAATAATACTCCGGTTTCGGCAAATCCATGTATCGATAGTAATGGTTGGCGTTCATTTCGTGATTCCCGAGCACAGGATA
>JBIKMB010000334.1:0-5044 GCA_044359485.1 Pirellulaceae bacterium
TACTCCACTGAATGGACCAAGGTCGCTTGATTTCGATAAGGAAGGTAATCTGTGGCTGGCAACCCGTGAAGGCAATCAAGTCTTTCGGTTCGATTTAAAGTCGCAGCGAATTTTCCATGTGGCCGGGACGGGCGCGAGCGGTTTTACTGGCAACGATGGCCCAGCTCTGCAAGCGACTCTGAAAGGTCCTAAAGGTATTGCACTGGACAATATGGGTAATGTTTATCTGGCGGATACCGAAAGTCATTCGATCAGGATGATCGATGTAAGTAGCGGTAAGCTTATCGTACTGGTTGGAAATGGAAGCAAAGGTGATGGACCAGATGGTGACCCAGTCAAATGTCAGCTAAATCGTTTGCATGGTATTTTCGTTGATCGCGATGGATCGATATTGATTGGCGATAGTGAAAATCATCGAATTCGGGTTTTGAGAAAGGTTGCAAAATGAAACGGAATTTGGTGCTTTTGATGACATTCGTCTACGGCGTCACACTGATGCTATCGAACATCTCTGTCGCGGCGGACAAATTGGAACTGCTAGCTGGGGGAGAGGAAGCTCAAGTCAATATTCCGGCCCAACGAGCTCAGTTGTTAGAGCCCTTTGGGGCCGAATTTGATGAACAGGGGGAATTGTGGATTATTGAGATGGCTAGCGGCAATCGGTTGTTGAAAGTTAACCGCGAGGGGGTACTGGAGCATATCGCCGGTATCATTGGCCCACGCAAAGACAACAAAGAAACGCTCGTCGATGGTCCTGGGTTAAAAGCATTATTCTATGGCCCGCACAATTTGGCCATCATGGGACCTGGCGAGGTTTTCATCAGTGATACCTGGAATGGTCGAATTCGAGTTTGGAATCAAATGTTAAACAACTTATCTTGTTTACCTGGCTATTCCGTTGATAAGCCGCAGGCACGAACGCAAGGACCCTATTGCGTTGCGTTGAATCCAGATAAGACTATTCTCTACCTAGCCAATTTACAGCAGGTTTACGCTCGCGATTTGCACAGCGGTGCGATGACTTTAGTGGCAGGCAACGGAAAAAAAGGGATTCCGATCGATGGCACGATGGCAGTCGAGTCTCCCTTGGTCGATCCGCGAGCGATTGCGGCAGACGAACAGGGTAATCTTTATATTTTGGAACGCAATGGTAATGCTTTACGAGTGGTTCGACCATCGGGGAAAATCGAGACGCTCGTCAATCGAACTGGCAAAAAAGGTAATGGGTTGGAAGAAGGTCGGGCAATAGATATTGGTTTGAACGGTCCAAAGCATTTGTGCATCGATATCGATGGGGGAGTGCTGATCGCGGATGCGGAGTCGAATACCATTAGGAAGTACGATCCACAAAAACGCACCATTAAGAGATTGATCGGCACGGGAAAGACAGGGAAGGGGAGTCTGGATTCTTCACCGCTCGAATGTATGCTGGCGAGGCCACATGGAGTTTCTGTTCAAGCTTCGACGGGAAACATTGTGGTCACAGATAGCTACAATAATCGAGTTCTATTACTGCGCCGCCACTGAGAGGTCTGTATTTAGGTATTCACTTAGACGGTGCTTGCGGTGCTTTCCATAAAATCGGCTACATTGATCTTAGGCACTTGCGATTTAAGAAACGCCTTGCGATGATACATTTCTAAGTCTGCTTTTCTGAGGATCGTATTCGAATCCTGAAGCGAAGGTTTACCATGTGCGTAGCCAACGGCAACGCCCACCTTGACTAACCCGCTGCCGATGTCGATTTTATCCACCAAGCACGCTTCAATATTGTCGCGGAGATCGATTAGTTGCTTTTCATTTTGAAATTCTCGAGTCATGATGGCGAATTCGTCGCCCCCGAGCCTGGCTAGAAAAGCATGCGGCCCAACCACGCTACGGAACCTCTGAGCGGCGACTTTCAGCAAGATATCACCCGCTTCATGACCATAAGTATCATTAACGGCCTTGAAACCGTTCATATCCATAAAGAAAAGGGCATAGCTAGTATCGGGGTGCTGATTTAAAGTTGCCAGAATTCGCTCAAACCCGGCGCGATTGGATTCGCCGGTCAACGGATCGGTATGGAGTTGTGTTTTTAGTTGTGCAAGTTCCGCTTCTTGTGCGGTTGTATCATGAAAAATGGCCAGTGGCAGAGACGGGGAGGGCCATTCAATTTCCCATGTTTTCTCATAGAATTCCCTTCTGCGGATTTTCGTCGCACGCTCTCCAAGTTTAGGCATACATTGAAAGGCTAATTCGGTAATCGGACTTTCCTTGGACTCAAGGTTCAGTTTAAAGGCGTTAATCGCTTGCGGATTTGCTTTTTTGATATGTCCCATAGCGTCAAACAGAATGGCAGGCGTTTGGCGATCGCTATGGATTCGCCATAACCAAACTTCTTCGGGACTATTGACCCCGGAAATTAATCCCCCGAGTAATTCGAGGATGCGGAGTCGATAGGCGAAAGCAAGATAGAGTGAGATCTGCGATGTCATCAAAATGGTCGCGGGCCGCGTTGGAACTCCGTAAAACAGTGACAAATACCAGCATAGTGAGATACACAAGATCGTTAGGGTGAGCATGGTCCAAAGAGCCCTTGATAAATTAGGGGCTTGGGCACCGATCAAATAACTGCATAAAGCAAAAACGATATTGGCTGCTAAGGAGATAATGTCACCGTTTGCGACTCGCTGATTGTAATTTTCAAATCGAGACTCGGTCGCGAGTGCAATCACAGTACCACGATCAACACCTCCATGAACCGGCAAGTTTGCACGGGTCTTAGACAGATTCCGGTCGTAACAGATAACCACAGATTTGTTAAGAAAGAAATTAGGGGGGTATTCGCCCCGAGAAAGTTGCGAGAGATTGATTCGCGGAATAGTTTGTGGATCAAGTCTGCGATCTAGCGAAGTTTGTTCAGATTGAATGGTTCCATTTTGTAACCAAGCATAGGGACTTGTTCCGCCCACTCCTTGTGTATGCTGAAGTGTTCTTATACGACCGTCGGCGTCTATTGTGAAAGAGAGGTCTAGTGCTTGGCAATGGTGATGTGCTTCGTTGGATGGTGGATCAATCGCTTCTGAATCGTAAGCAATTCCTAAGCGTTCCTTTCCATATTGTCGAAAGGCTTCCTCCAGCAGTCGTGCTTCATCACTAGTCTGTAATGAGGCAAGTGTGAAATCAAAAATGATACGTTTCACACCTTCTTGGTTGAGTTTTTTCAAGCCATCGGCCAAAAATTTTCGGCTTAAGCGTTCCTGACCATGTGCAATCACATCCTCAGAAGTGATTGCGACCAGGATCACGGATCCATTTGTGGGCTTACTTTGGCAGGCGAGCAAAAAGTCTGACCAAATGTTATCGTATTTGTCTACCGTCCTCCCAAACCAAAGGAGGATACCGATCAGCAGGCAGGAAAGAAGAGAAAGTAATCCCTGTGATTTGCGTGGGTTTAACAGAAGTTTAAAAAGCTTCAACATTTATTTTCAATAGGAAAAGGGCGCGGTGGAGAAGGCACTATTTGCGTTCTTGAACTCACCACGTCATTCCAGGTGCTGTGTCCTTAGAGGTTGATAATGATTCCGCTACTTTACTAAGTGTATCACGCGAAGCATTCCCAAAGGATCTTATGGTACCGAGCATCACGGCCACTATGAGTCCAAGCACTATTGCGTACTCTACCGCAGTACTGCCGTTCTCCGAATGAATCAGCTCTCGTCTTAGCATGGCATGAAAAGTCCCTATTTCAGGAGGTTTATTGATCCCATGATTTTTTTGGATAGAACGCTTAATTCGATACGAAGGGCAGTACGATGGTTTTTCAGACCTATTGGAAATCTAGCTTTTGCTGGGCCGATGTCAAAAAAAATTTTGCCATTCGTTCAGATGAAAGCCTATGGTCTCTTGAATCGTATCCCCGAAAGATCGCTTGGCCAGTACCTACGATTGGAGGGGAAGTTGGTGTACGCGTCTATGCCGACGAAAGGAAATCTGCAAACTGAGTATGTTTTGTTCTAGGCTTGCGAAAGCAAATGAGCCGACCGATCTAAGAGGGAAATTAAGACTCGGCATGGCTATTTTCCAGCTTCGATATTTCGCCAGTATGCTTGCCAACAACACGGAGTTTGGATTAGCAGTAACTTCCTGTCGGTACAAACTACTTGATAAAGATGGGTGGGGCAGCGGAGCCAGGTAATGCAATAGGAGCGTCTGGCGATGGTTCGAGAGATTTTGCGATCTTCTCAAAAGTTGCGGTTGACGCACTGCCAACTGTTTTTATGGTACTTAGCATCACAGCAACCAATAGTCCGAGGACTACTGCGTATTCGACTGCAGTGCTGCCGCTCTCTGAGTAAAACAGTTCACGCCGTATCATAGTTTTTTCGCCCCTGTTGCAGGAAATTTCGGGCTTACGAAGTTACGTCCAATCAAATACTAGGGGTGAACTTTACACTTTCTGAAGTTCGTTGAAACGTATCTGAAAAATAGCTTTTATCCAAAAGATGTCAAGAAAAATCTTCGGCCCGATGAAGTGAGAAAAACCGAACTTACCAAACCTAACGAACTATAAAATTGGAAGAAACTTAATATTCAGGTTCGCGTGAGAAGAGTTACCGGCAGTACTTATCATTGGCCTGCACTTAGTAACTTTTAAGCCCAGAGGCTCTATCCGGTGCGGGTTTGAGAGAATTGGAGATTTTATCGAATGTGTCGCTCGATGCTTTCCCTACCGCAGTTACCGTGCCCAACATGACGGCTACCAAAAGGCTTAGCATCACCGCGTACTCCACGGGTGCATTGCCATCTTCAGAGGAAAGCCAACCACCTTTCTTTACAGAGATGCCGAAAGCAATTTTAAGGTGTTTGCTGCTAAACATAACTGCTCCCCATGCTACGTATTGGTGGCGTTTTGGCGGTTATGGGATACTAACTGTTTGTAACTGGAAGCTTATGTCCAAATTTTGAAATGTCAAGAAATTCCGCTGTGCGGCTGGATTAGCGAAGTTGGTGAGAAGCATTGATTCAGACTAAGTGCCTATCCGAAAACCATGATTTTCTT
>JBIKMB010000335.1:0-5028 GCA_044359485.1 Pirellulaceae bacterium
GAAGATGGTGGATGGGAAACTTGCAAAGTTCCTCGATGGTGTCGTGCTCCTACGACAACGCTTCGTGATGGATGAAGATTTGCAGATTAAAGATATCCTCCCAAAGGGGATTGCAGTGAAGCAATTTGTAAAATTCACCGTTGGAGAGATTTCATAAATCGTTGAAGCGAAACGTCAACGTGATCGCCGGCGATAAGACCGATGCTCGAGCTGGATTCAAAACGAAAGTTCATAACCCGTGGCAAGGTAACAGATAGTGTTCGTTTTGGAAAAGGCTCGAGCAAAGGTGATATCATCAAAGATTTTTTATGTTTTTATAGGGAACCAAAAACGTGAGCCGATCGGTGAACCCTTACGCGCCGCCGTCAACAAGTTCCGAACCAATTCACAACGATCCAACTAAGGCGATCAGGGATCGAGTGTCGAGACCGGCGACAGCCCTAATCATTATGTCTTCGATTCATTCCACCTTTGTCGCAATTTATTTGGTGTCCGCTCTATTTTTTATCGCCAGTCGGGGCACGATGGCTAATGGCTTCTTTGAGGTTGCGATCAGCGGAGTTCAATTTGTAGTTTTGCTATGTATTGCGATCGGTGCGGCCAAGCTTGGATTTCTCGAATCGTACCGATTCGCGCGGCTCGCAGCCGTTTTGGCTTGTATCCCTATTGTTACACCTTTTTTAATTCTAGGTATTCCGTTCGGAATTTGGGCGCTGCGACTTTTGGCTGACCCTAGCGTCAGGAGTGCCTTTCCAGATGTCAAAAAAGGATGAGGACAGGTTTGGGAACCCGCCCTTTTTTTTGTCGCAATTCCTTGCAATCTCTTCCACCACTGTCCCCCCTCCAGCATCCATGATACTACTCTTTCACCCGAAGTAAATCCTTAGGGAGATTTGCGTTAAAAGTGATACTTTCCAGCTTGCTAATTGTGGAATGTCAGATCCGAATGTCTATAATTTTGGGACTTTTCCACTGATTGGTAGCAGGAGCAAAGAAATATGTATCGACTTGAACGACCATCCATGGCAGTAAATGATCCCCGAGTAATCGACGAGCATGGGAATATAAGACGATTTCAACTGGGGAATACTTGGAATATCGGTCAAAACGAGTCGCGACAACATATCATCAACTGGGTGGCACAGGTGGCTCGCAACGCTCAGGGGGGCAAATTAAAGAATTTGGTTTTAAGTTGCCATGGGCTGCCAGGTTATCTCCAATTGGGACAAGGGTTTAATTCGTCACATATGGATATGTTCGTTCAATGGCGTGGTCTAATCGAGAAAATCTGGCTTCCAAATTGTTTGGTCGCTCGAATTCCCGATACGGCAATGAGTGCCCAGATGGCTCAAAGCTATCCCGGTTTTGGGGTGAGTGATGGAAATATTTTTTGTTCATCTTTAGCGAAGAAGGTGCGATGTTACGTCGTTGCCTCAACCGAAATTCAACTTGAGTATTTTAGAGTATTGCCAATCGATATGATGACGAGCTTTGAAGGGTTAGTACTTAGCTATGGTCCTGAGGGAAATGTTACTTGGTGGGATCGTAATCCATCGACCTACGTTCCAGACTAGAGTTTTTGTTGCAGGAACCTGAAGCGACAATGCCAGACAACGGAATCTTTTTTCTTTGCACTTTTAAGATTGTATGGTGGTCGAATGTCGAGAGGAAAGTAACCTATAGAAATACCTGGGCATGACCGGTAGTGGACCGCCCAGCAGACTTTAGGTTACGACCTCTCGGACCGTCGGTGCGTACGTGACAAACAAGAGCGGCTCATTAATAAGTGGGTGTGTCCACTTTTTCTGGCAGGTGGCTCTCCTTCAATTGGTTTGCCGGTACCATCTTCTGATTTTCCCGATCCCATCCCATCATTTGATTAGAACGCCAGCTTTCATTGGCCATGTTAACGGCTACGACGCCAGCCAGACCTAATTCAACTGGGCAATTCAGCGGTTCGCCGTTGCGAATATGGTTATGCAGGTTGGTATGATGCAGGTTTTGGTCTTCTCCTCCCGTTTTCTTATGTTCTGCCAGTACCTTGCCATCTTTATCTTTGACCACCCAGCCGGTTGAAGTGAAATACATGGTGGCTCGATAGCCGCGTATGAGATGATCGACACCTACGCGATTGGACATGGTCCCTAGGACATAAACGGTCATACCGCGTGGGTATTCGCAAATCATTTCGATGTTATCCGGCAGGTCACGACCATCGTTCCATTGCCAAATCCCCCCCATGCCCACAACACGTCGTGGATAGAGTAAGTCGCAGGCGCGCATGATGCGAGTGATACGATGGATGAAGAGGTCGGTACAGATACCACCGGAGTACGCGGAATAACATCGCCATTCGAAGTAGTGGTGCGGATTCCAATCGATTTTTTGTGAATGGCCTAGCCAAGCATCCCAATCGAGATCAGCCGGCTTGGTTGCGTGTTGCGCCACGAGTTCAGGTTCTCGCCAAGGACCTGCTTTCGCATCATACCGTCGTACATATTCGATCTGCGCTTGTATAACTTGGCCAATTACTCCCTTGCGAATGGCATCTCGAGCGGTGATGTAACTGTCATCCGACATCGCTTGGACGCCAACCTGCAAAGGACGTCCAGTTTCCTTTTGCTTTTTCAAAACCTCTTGCGCTTCGGGAATGGAGTGAGTTAATGGTTTTTCGCAGTAAACGGCTTTGCCTGCATCCATGGCATCGATCGTCATCTTTGCGTGCCAATGTTCGGGGACTGCTACGGTGACATAGTCGACCTCTTTCATTTCGAGCAGTTTGCGATAATCGGTAAGTGAGTGTTCTGCATTGATGGTACCTTTGCCCGCATCCGCTCGCGTTTTCCAGCAGTCGACCACGGCGATCGGTGCAAGGTTATTTTTATCTTTCAGATTATTGAAGACTTGCATGTGGGCGTTGCCGATCACACCTGCTCCAATGAGTCCTACTCCTAATCTTTCATTGGCACCTAAAATTCTACCGTAGCTTTTTGCGCTCAATCCCAAAGTGCTTGCAGCAGCTATCGCGGTGGTCCATGTTCCCGACGTCTTCAAAAATTCGCGGCGATTTCGGTCGCTGGTCATCTTGGTCTCCTGAAGTATTACGAATTAAAGCGAATGATGTCGAATGCGTTCCAAAACGATGAAGCAGCGAATCTGCCTATCGTTGCGACGCATGATACAACACTGGAGCGGAGTTTTCAGGGAGTACGGGGTGAAAAAATAGACCAGTTCGGGGCTCAGTGCGTTGAAAAAAGCGGGGAAAAAGGGTGAGATGGGAGGTGGATGGTTGTTACATAGTGAGATTTTCTTAATACTGATGGCCGAACGGTGGTTTGCCGTTTAGCGATGGTTTCATTTGCATTGGCTTTATCTCTCGAAATCGCATGACGCACCCTAATCCTTTTAAAACTCCATCCGGATCAATGGATTTCCGGAACGCTTCATCCGGATCAACGAATGGTTCGTTCATGCGTGCCGCATGGCTTACCGTTGTGCTACTGATTCCTGTCGCACTGCTCAACTACCTGGATCGTCAGCTTTTAGCAGCGATGAAGTCCTCTGTGATGGCCGATATTCCCTCCATTGCAACCGATGCCAATTGGGGTTTTATGCTCGGGCAATTCAAATGGGTTTATGCTTTTTTATCGCCGTTTGGTGGCTGGCTGGCTGATCGCATCGGTCGAAAAATCGTGATCTGCGGAAGCCTATTCGCTTGGTCGTTGGTGACCTGGTTCACCAGCCAAGCGACAACCTATGATGAGTTGTTATGGACCCGCTCATTGATGGGAATCAGCGAAGCGTTTTATATTCCCGCTGCTTTGGCATTGATCGCCGATTATCATCTTGGCCCGACGCGGTCGCGAGCTGTAGGATTGCATCAGATGGCAATCTACTGTGGAGTGATTGCGGGTGGATTCGGTGGTTACGTTGCAGATGAACCTGAGCTTGGTTGGCGTTGGGCTTTTCAGGCCTGCGGTATCTTCGGGATGCTTTATGCGGTACCGTTGGCATTTGCTTTGAAAGATGTATCGCGACAACCAACAGCAGCCAGCGCGGGACAAACCGTCGAGCATCATTCAATTCTGATGTTGGTACTTAATTCATCTTTCTGGTTGCTCGTACTCTATTTTACCCTTCCCGCTTTAGCTGGTTGGGTGGTGCGGGATTGGATGCCGGCTATTTTGAAAGAGCAATTCAATATTGGACAGGGGCAGGCAGGTGTAGCCGCAACCTTATATTGGCAAGTTGCTGCGATTTTTGGGGCGATGATCGGTGGTTGGCTAGCGGATTATTGGATGAGGAAAAATATTCGTGGTCGAATCTATGTAAGCGCTATCGGAATGACGTTGATCGTACCAGCCATTTTTGGAGTGGGTAATGCTTCAACACTCTTGATGGCAATCGCTTTCTTGATTTTGTTTGGGATCGGCTGGGGCTTTTTTGACGGCAATAATATGCCGATACTTTGCCAGATTGTCCCCGCGCAACAGCGTGCGACTGGCTATGGTATCATGAATTTCGTGAGTATCAGTTGCGGCGGACTGGCGGATTGGGGGTTCGGAAGAATGCGCGACCTTCAAATACCTTTGAATGTTATTTTTTCGGTCTTTGCGGGTGCTGCGATTGTATCTGTCGTCTTGGTGTTGCTGATTCGACCCAATCGTAAATTGATCGAGCGTGAGACCAGATGATGAAGCTATTTTTGGGGAGCCACCCAATCGATTGCGCGATGCAACATAAATTGTAATCCAGTTGAACCTTCTGGATGACAGCTGAAGCAAACCACTTTGCCTTTTTCGAAATCGCCGCGAGCGATGGCGGTTGTGCCTGGCATGACCCCTTTGGGGGCTCCATTATTGGCAATTTCTCCTCGGTAGACTGCCAAGCTTTCGAAGTCGCTCACTTTTTCGTTTTGGGCTGGTGCCAGCAAGGGACCATTGGCGTAGCGAACAGTGACTACCTCTTGATCGATTGAGAACGCATCGCGGGCTGACTGACTTAAAGCGATTTCAACAGGTCCAGTGC
>JBIKMB010000336.1:0-5027 GCA_044359485.1 Pirellulaceae bacterium
CCCCTGCACAAACACTCAGCCGGAGGTTAGCGAAACCACCTGACTAACCGACAAAAAAATTCCCACCCCCAAAATAAGCCGCTTCAACTCCAATCATGGTTGCGAAAAATAGGGTTAAACGATGCGCAAGGCCCGCGCCGCTGTGCGCTCGAGCACGCTGGGCGCGACCGGTGATTCGATCCAACGCGCCATCGCATCAAACACGACAGCTCCAGCGTTGAGCGTGTACCGGGGGACCCTAGCCTGTCGGCAACGGGTTAAACGATTTCGCACGGTCCGCGCCGCAGTGCGCTCGAGCGCGTTGGGCGCGACCGGTGATTCGATGCAACGCGCCATCGCATCAAACACGACAGCTCCAGCGTTGAGCGTGTACCCAGGGTACCTAGCCTATCGGCAACGGGTTAAACGATTTCGCACGGCCCGCGCAGCTGTGGGTTCGAGCGCGTTAGACGCGACCGGTGATGGAAAATGCATCGCTCAACGTAGTTCTTCTGCCGATTGAACTATGCTATCCTAAGGACACTCCGAAAGCTTATAGAAAAACCCCTGGCCGCTTCGGCGGTAGCCACGGTTTTCGTGCTCGTCGGACAGTCTCTTTCTATAAAATCGTTTTGTGTCTTATACGAATAAGGTTTGGCAACATGAATCCCTCTCCCAACACTCCGCGCCGCACATTTTTAAAACAAACCTCCATCGCTGCTGCCGCTGCATTCGCGGCGCCGATGATTTGGACCAGCAAATCGCGAGCGGCAAACGATGATAAGCCCATTGTTGGCTCCGGTGCCCACCAGTATCGAGTTCATCATCAATGGGTCAAGCCACCCCAAGATTTTACTTGGCAAACAACGCACAACGTCGCTGTCGATGGACAACATAACTTATACGTGATCCACGAGGGTCGAGAAAATCTCAAAGATCACCCATCGATTTTTGTCTTCGATCCGCAAGGAAAATTCATTCGCGCCTTTGGAGCTCAATTCCAAGGTGGTGGTCATGGTCTGGAAGTTCGAAAAGAAGGCGCAGAGGAATTTTTGTATGTGACCGCTTATCAACAAGTCAAAAGCTTTGCGAAACTGACGCTCAAAGGCGAGACCGTCTGGGAACAACGAGCCCCGATGGCCAGCGGTAAATATGCCAAAGAAGAGGATACCAATCCACAAAAAATCTGGGGCCGAGATCGCTTTATGCCGACAAACTTCGCCTTCCTCGATGATGGTGGTTTCCTCCTAGCCGATGGATACGGCGCATTTCAAATTCATCGCTACGACAAAGATGGAAAATGGCTCAGTTGCTTCGGCGGCGCAGGTCCAGGCAAAGGAACCTTCGATACACCACACGGTATCTGGATCGATCGACGCACCGGTCGCGAGCCAAAAATCGTCATCACCGACCGAGCTCATAATACCCTCCAATTCTTCGACCTCAACGGTAACTATGTGGAAACTTTAGAAGGCTTCGGTCTACCTGCTAATGTCGATTGCCAAGGCGATCTCTTGCTGGTGCCCGAATTGTTGGGATCCGTTACGCTGGTTGGAGCCGACAACAAAACCATCGCTCGCCTAGGCGATGATAAACAGCGAATCGTCGACGACAAGGGTTTCACTATCCGAGGTGATGAGTCGAAGTGGAACAATGGAAAATTCGTACATCCGCACGATGCCTGTTTCGATTCCAACGGCGATATCTACGTCGCAGAATGGGTCCACACAGGCCGCATCACCAAACTCGAAAAAGTGTGACCCCAACCCACTGACTCAAATGCGACATAACGACAAGCAGTTAGATTCCCCGCGAGACACAACTCCCTACCAAGATACCGTCACTCGCCCACGAACTAACTCTCGCATAAAAAACCTGCCAGGTAGAAGCCTGCGTAAAATTGAAAAGCCCCAAGAGCCCATCGGCATCGACGATCAACACAAGCGTGTAGGGGCGCGTGTGTTGAAATGTCAACGACCCATGGGCTCTTGGAGCTCGGTTGCGATTCTCGGATTGCGATCAGCCCAGAAGCAATCATTCGCTGCGCTCGACCCGATGTCGAACAAACACTACCCAATTCATTGCTGACAACTTTGGATCGACTTGTTTTTTTAGTCTCTGTGGACATTTTGAAGTTATGCGATTCCTCAACGCCCGATCGCTTGGCGTCCCAACCATCGCCTTCCTCTCTCTCTTCATCGGCATCTATATTGCACTAGAATCCAGTCAAAATTCTTCCAGATTCCCCTCCTATGGCTATCCGATTAGGCCGCTTTGTGATCTTGAGGATGAGGATGCCAACTACCAGCGAAATTGGCCCCCTCCAACACTGTGGCAACTGACATCGATTGCCTATCAAGGGATTGATTCGCCCCCCGCAAATATGGCGGCGATCGACGCTCAAATGGCCCAGCTCAAGCGCCAGCGTTCCAAAAATAATGAAGAGCTCCGCACTCAACAAATTGCGATCCAATCCCTGGCGCAACAAGCGATGCAGATCATTGGACAACCCAACTCCGAACGTTATTTGCAATACGAACGCGACTGGTTGACGGCACAAGCCGGTCTGCTCGAAAAATCCGAATCTGCCACCAACGTGAACTCGACCGAAGTCACGGCCGCTGAGCAACTCCTCAACCGATGGCGACAATATGCCTCCCGGCGAAAGTCGTTGAATTTATCGGACCTTCGTTTGATCCATGGGATCACGCGCAGCCTTGAGACAAAATGCCGTTCCGAAATCGCCGCGCGAGGTTGCGAGTTTTTTCTCAATATCATTCGCAGCCAAGAGGTCGATATCGATGGTACGAAAGTGCCAATCCAATTCGAACCCCAACAAAGTTATGCGGAACTTGATGTGATCTTAGCGGGCACACTCCGCCGCTTGAATTTGATCGGTCAATCGATGCTCCTCGAAGGAAAAACGTTTGAGGGGATGAAATTCAACGTCGATTCGTATCGAGGCAAAGTGGTGCTGGTCGATTATTGGGCGACTTGGTGCGGACCATGCGTTGCCGAATACCCACAACTCCGCGAACTGTGGCAGAAATACCATGCACAAGGATTCGAAATCGTCGGAGTCAGTATGGACGCGGATCGGAATAGTCTATCCGCTTACATCTCCGAAAAAGATGTTCCCTGGATCATCCTGAACGACGCAGAAAATGGGGGAAAGCATCCTTCCACGGAATTTTATAATATTCAAACCGTACCATCGATGTTTCTCATCGGACGCGATGGCAATGTCATCGCCACGACAGTCGAGGTTCCCAAGTTAGAACAAATGCTGCAATTGGCTCTCAAGCAGCGATGAATTCGAACGCTCTGCCCGACTGGAATGGTCTATCCTTTTCGCAGGCGACTGACAAACTTGGCGAGATCTGTTGGCAGCTCGCTTTCAAAAAGCATTCGCTTCCCCGTAACCGGATGGTCTAACTCTAACGAACAAGCATGTAAAGCGAGTCGAGGGGCTCCCGATTGATCCGAAGTCGACGAACCATCCCGGTTTTTGTGATAGGTTGGATCTCCGCATAGCATGCATCCCATTTCGGAAAGATGAATCCGGATTTGATGGGTACGACCTGTCTCCAAGCGGCATTCGATCAGACTGTAAATTCGCCCGTCGCTCAATTGAAATTTTTCTAAGGGTCGAATATGCGTAACCGCCCGTTCTGCCTCTTCGCATTTCTCTCCTGAACCGCGCAGACCATCACCTCGATCGCGAACCAAATAGTTTTCGATCGTTTGTGCCGGCGGAGCGCCATGCACAACCGCATGATACAACCGCTCGACAGAATGCTTTTTGAACTGCCGAATCAGATGAGTTTCCGCAATGGGTTGTAAAGCGAACACCATCACACCACTGGTATCGCGATCGAGTCGATGTACCGCTCGCACTTTTGGTAGAGACATTCGAAATGATTTACTGGCTGCCCGCGCATCGCGTCCCTTGAGTCCTAGTTTTCGAGCATCGGGGCGTTTGGCCCAGAGAATGACTCGAGGCAGCAACTCATCGAGCGTGGGTTGCAGGTTTTTACGTTTTGCATTCCATTGCTTTTCTTCCGCATGTCGCAACGTGGTCATCAAAGCCGGCTTGACCACGACCGCGATGTAATTGTCGAGGTACAGAATGCGAATATCTTCCGCTTGCGGCGGTGGCGTGCGAGCGTGAGCGTAACAATGAACCACTTCCCCCGTTTTCAATCGCCGCGCCTCATCCAGGCAGGTCGCCCCATTTACGCCGATGCGTCGGGAGCTGACTAACTTTTTGGCATCGCTCCAGGAGATGCCTGGCAACCAGTTCTTGATCGCCCCAACGATCGTCGAACCGGCTTCGCTTTCGGTCACATGAAACACTTTGTTTTCCACCATTTTGGGGCAATTTCCGTCGAATATTGGATCAAAAAACGCAAAAAAGGGGGCTGATTCCCACCGACTGCATTTTTTAGGGCCTGCTTAGTTTAGGCATGCACTGTTAGGGCACGCACTGTTATGGTAACCCAGCGAGGCGACTAGGTCCAACCTTGTCTGGTGCCAGGAACCTTGTCTGGTGCCAGGCACCCTAGTTAGGCCGTCGTGCCAGGCACCCTCGTTAGGCCGTCCAACCTTGTCTGGTGCAACCTTGTCTGGTGCCAGGCACCCTAGTTAGGCCGTCAAGAGTACTGGACGTTGTTCACTAGATCTCTTGTGTCACCTTTTTGGTCTAGTCGGCAGAACGCCAAGGCTCACCGTCCATTCGCACTCGAAATCAAGCAAAATAAGCCTGAATCAATGGCGTTCTAGCCAAAGTGCCAGGAACCTTGTCTGGTGCCAGGCACCTTAGTTAGGCCGTCCAACCTTGTCTGGTGCCAGGAACCTTGTCTGGTGCCAGGCACCCTCGTTAGGCCGTCAAGAGTACTGGACTTTGTTCACTAGATCTCTCGTGTCACCTTTTTGGTCTAGTCGGCAGAACGCCAAGGCTCACCGTCCATTCGCACTCGAAATCAAGCAAAATAAGCCTGAATCAATGGCGTTCTAGCCAAAGTACTGATCTAAAAAACAGTTTTTTA
>JBIKMB010000123.1:0-16655 GCA_044359485.1 Pirellulaceae bacterium
CGGTGTTCCTGGTTCCTCCAATCCATCGCAATTTGGCAGCCTACCCAGCGGAAACATGGCGCGAACAGGCATGATGCCTCCTAATTACAATCCAGCATCTGGGTCGGTCGCACCAAGCAGCAGTTTCCCGGGCTACGCACCAAACAGCATGTCACCGAACAGTATGTCACCGAACAGCATGTCACCGAACAGCATGGCTCAGATGGCTCCCGTCCCTGGAACGCCAAACCAAGGCATGCTCGGCGCGACGGGTGCCCCCAGCGGTTTTCCGAACCCGAACGCTGGAATGCCCAACGCTGGAATGCCCAACGCTGGAATGCCCAACGCTGGAATGCCCAACGCTGGAATGCCCAACGCTGGAATGCCCAACGCTGGAATGCCCGGCACCGCCATGCCTAGCAATATTCCCGCTCTTCAAGCTTCCTATCCAGGGGCAGCGGGTGCCATGGCCAACATGCCCACCAACAACATTCCGACCAGTATGCCCAACATGATGGGCAATAACGCTGCTCCGATGCCAAACAGCTATCCTGGAGCTGCTACAGGAGCCTTGACCGGTTCCTCGGCCTCCTATCGAATGGCCGATACGTCTTCTATTCCAGGTGCTCAGCCGAGCAATCTCCCACCTGCCGGCGCATTTCCGGGGAGTTCCATGCCAATGGCAAATGGAACTGCAATGAGCGGAGTTAATGGTACTGGCCTACCAACCGGCATGCCTCCCGGATCGACCGCGATCCCTGCAGGCTACCGACCAGGCAGTACTCGCGAGTCAACTTATGATTTCTCTCGCTCGGCCAACGGTGCCGCACCCGCTGCAGGTGTTAGCAATGGTATCCCACCCATGCCAAGTGTAGGAACCCCGCTTCCTCCAGGGGCTCAATTTCCCTCTGGAACGCAATTCCCACCTGCATCGCAACCACCTAGCAACTTTCCCGCGACAAGTACCAATGGCTTGCCAAACTTCAACGCTGGATCTATTACCCGCTAAGGATTCCTAAAACAAAAATTTGGGGACGTTTAGCTGTGTTCCGCTGAGAGCACAAAGAACAAATCTCTTAAAATTCTTCTGGGTGAGTGCGGCTTGATGACAGCGGTACTCACCCAGTTTCTTTTTCCTGGCAACCCACGCTTTCACCCTGTCATCTTTTCTCAATAGCCCAGCCAAAAACTCGAGGATCGCGGTTTGTGCCGAGGGGGCTAGCGGTTTTCCGGTGGGCACTGAGTCACACTCCTGTGTGCGGCTCTCTAGTCTTCCAGGAACGCTTCTCGAAATCGTTTAAAACGGCAACAAAGTTTCGCCAAGCGATACTGTTTCTCTTCAGTCCCATGGGACGACAGCCGACAACCCCACAACAACTCTGAAAATCTGGGGACTTTTGCCGGACTCTATGGGGAAAAATTGAATTACTACATTTTCGCGGTTCGATAACAGAGAAGCAAGGATGTCTACCCGCGGATCAATCATTACCTGGCGATAAGCTCTACCGGCTGCCAGTCAAGTGTGATCGGTTGAGTGAAGCAGGATTTCCCGAATGTCAAATGCCTATGGAGCGGTGCTGAGCACGCTGGCTGTCGCCATACTTACCCTAAGGGGAGTGATGGTAGGAAAAGAAGCCGTGATTGTTCTCCAAGAGTGCCTGACAGGGATGCTTATGTTTTATGGGTTAGGATTCTTGCTCGGCTTTCTCGCCGAATCAGTTCTTAGGCAATCCGCAGAGAGGCGTTTCCGAGAAGCTGTAGCGCGTTACTTGGATGAAAAACAGGCTAGGCAAAAATAAGCTAACGATCCTGAATTTTTATCAATCATTGACGTAGCTTGAAAAGCGTAATTTAGTTACAGTCCCGCCCGCCACACAATGGCAGGAGGGGTTCAAGGGAATGAACCTTTGCCAGTTATGATCACGGAGGATTGGATGGCAACGACGATCGCACCGGAAGAGGATATCCAGACCGTTTGGCAACGTTATCGGGCAGAGCCCAATAATATTGATTTGCGAAACCGGCTGGTGGAACAATACATGCCGTTGGTTCGCTACAACGGTGAGCGAATTTGGGCACGACTACCCGATGGAGTTGAACTGGACGATTTAATCAGCGCCGGCATCTTCGGCTTAATGGATGCCATCGAAGCGTTTGACATGGAACGCGGTGTAAAATTTGAGACCTACTGCGTGCCTCGTATTCGCGGCGCCATGCTCGATGAACTGCGAACGATGGACTGGGTTCCAAGATTGGTACGCAGCAAAGCGAGCAAACTCTCCGAAGCCACCAAGCAATTGGAAACTCGCTACGGAAGACAACCCACCGACCAAGAACTCTCCGAGCACATGTGCATCAGCATCCAAGAACTCGAAAAGATGCAGGCTGAAGCCAGTGCCGTGAACCTAGTCAGTCTCAATAAGAAATGGTATGAGACCGATAGCTATAAAGATGTTCGAGAAATCGATATTCTCGAAGATAAAAAAGGGGAAGATCCCACTAAACGTATCCAGAAAAATGATCTCATGCGTTTGGTTACTAAAGGTCTGAATCGAAACGAACGCTTAATTATCATTCTCTACTACTATGAAGAATTGACCATGAAAGAGATCGGCGCAACACTCGATCTCAGCGAAAGCCGCGTCAGTCAAATGCACTCTAGTATCGTATCGCGTTTGCAGGAGCAACTTGGTCGTCGCCGCCCTGAGTTCGGAACCTGATAGCTCGGCCATATTCACTCTCGTATCAAATATAGATGTTGTCGTATTCGCGATGACATCTATATTTTTTTATGTATACCGGTCAGCATCTCAGCGCAACGAAGGCAGTTGCCTTTTGAGTACAATGGCCTATCAGCAGCATCCGCTTTCGGTAAACATCCGCTTTCGGTAAAACAGTACATCGTTTACGCGATTGTGCTAGAATGTGGCGTAGAGTTTTTCGCTTTCGCCTCATGGACTCAGTTTCTTTTCATCATGCTCCTGCTTATCGACGGATACAACGTGCTCCATCAAAGCGGCTTGCTGGGCAAAGGACGCGGCGGTGCCTGGCTAGAGCGTGGTCGAAAAAGATTGCTTGACCTGATGAAAGAATCCCTCGATCCCTCCTTGCTGTGCAAAACGCATATCGTCTTCGATGCTCATTCTAGCCACAGCATAGCGACGGAGATCACTCACTATCAGGAAATCAAAGTCCACTTCAGTCTTGGCTATGAAAATGCAGATGCCTTGATCGAAAAACTGATCCGTGAGCATTCTGCCCCTAAATCGCTGACCGTCGTTTCCTCCGATCATAGAATTCAGCGATGCGCTAAGGCTCATCGTTGCCGCATTTATGACAGCACAATATGGCTCGATGAAATAGCGCGACGAAAAGCCAGTGGTCCTGGCAAGACGTCCGCCATCAGTTCACCGCGAGAACATGTCGCCGAGAGCCGGCTATCGAATGTCGAAGTCGAACTGTGGCTGAAAGAGTTTGGCATTCTACAGAATACCGAGTCGCCATTCGATCCAGACAACGCGCCGCTTAAGATTCCAGGCGATGAAGAGAAGATCACAACGGCAAAGCCGAGAAGAAAAACTAAATCAACGTCCAAAGCCAGATCCACTAAGGCCGCCAGTAAGCCAAAGACTACCGACCAGCGTGCTTCAGGAGCAGAAGGGGCGCCCACAAAAAAACGGGAACCAAAGCGGGAACCAAAACGGGATCTCCCGCGCGAGCGGAAACGCGCCGCGCGACCACTCCCCGATGGCTTCCAGTTTCCAGAGATCAACGACCAACTCGCCGATTGAGTGAACTCGAATATCCAGATCCAGCCTGCGACAAATCTGGCTGAAACTTACGGTTCAGCCAGAACATTGTTCAAGGTTGTCCGAGTTGGGGGTTGTTATCGTTCAAGGGAGTAAGCCTCAACCTTCTTTCTGTTTTTTCTCGACGTATTGCAGCGCTTTGTCTGAGATATCTTTGCGGCACCAGGAGCCGGGCCAGCGTACTTTTTGTACGGCCGTGTAAGCCTGTAGTTTGGCCGCCGACACACTGCTTCCGATCGCGGTAACCCCTAAGACTCGGCCGCCGTCGGTCAGCACTTGATCGCCGGAGAGTTTCGTGCCCGCATGAAATACTTTGACGTCGTTGATTTGGGCGGCAGCATCCAGGCCGGTGACGATCTGATTTTTGGTGTATTCGCCAGGATATCCCTGGCTGGCAACCACAACGCACAGGGAAGGACGTTCATCCCACTGAGGTGGATCGATCTGATCCAGACAACCGTCGACCGTCGCTTCGAGCAAATCGACCAAGTCGCTTTTCAGACGCATGATCAGCGGTTGGCACTCAGGATCGCCAAAGCGGCAATTGTATTCCAGAACCTTGGGACCGCTTTGTGTGAGCATTAAGCCTGCGTATAGAACGCCCGAAAAGGGCTTTCTATTGCGTTTCATCGCATGCACTGTAGGAACGAGGATATGTTCCTCAATCCATGCCATCATCGAATCATCGACGACGGGCGTTGGGCAGTATGCCCCCATGCCACCGGTGTTGGGGCCTCGGTCACCATCGAAGGCGGGCTTGTGATCCTGGCAGGCGGGGAGAGGAACAATTGTACGACCATCGGTGATCGCCAACACACTTGCTTCCTGACCTTCCAGGCGTTCCTCGATAATCATCTGATTTCCGGCAGTGCCAAATTCTCGGCGTCGCGAAATCCGCTCAATAGCTTCCAGTGCATCTTCACGTGTTTTGCAAACCACAACTCCCTTGCCGGAGGCCAAGCCATCGGCCTTAACGACTACGGGAGCTCGATCTCCCTCGTTGGGAAAACGCGCTTTGATAAACCGCATCGCATCATCGGCTTCACGAAAAACCTGATAATCGGCGGTCGGTACGTCAGCTTGTCGGAGCAAATTCTTGCAAAAAACTTTACTGCTTTCCAATTGTGCGGCGGCTTGTGATGGCCCAAACACTTTAAGCTTGGCATCTTGAAAGGCGTCGACTACACCCAGGGCCAACGGAGCTTCTGGACCAATCACGGTTAGCCCCATTTTTTCCGTGGACGCAAAACGCACCAGTGCAGCGATATCCG
The DNA here is from genome assembly GCA_044359485.1 of Pirellulaceae bacterium. Taxonomy (GTDB): domain Bacteria; phylum Planctomycetota; class Planctomycetia; order Pirellulales; family Pirellulaceae; genus JAFLCP01. The sequence goes on from JBIKMB010000123.1 coordinate 5,060, forward strand.
TCGCGGAAATGGCGACGTTGGATACTTTGGCTCCTTCCAGTGCTGTACCCGCATTGCCGGGCGCAACAAACACTTGGTCCACACGCGAGCTCTGTGCGATTTTCCAGGCTAAAGCGTGTTCACGACCACCATTGCCAACAATCAAGACTTTCATGACTTCGCTATTCTTCTACTGAACGGAACCATACACCAGTCTGGCGCAAACACCAGTCTGGACCAACAACACTCCGGCCCTGTGGGATGACGGTGGAAAAGCACCAAGCACCATGCTCACCTCACCGCATCCAGAAGGGGCAAGGTACGTTTGAGTTGAGCACTTTGGAAGGCCGTATCCACGATCTGCTGCCCAATTCGACTTATTTCTGGTGATAGTGGACCTTGTAACGGTTCGCCTGTACAGAGGATGTGCGAAATGTATTCAATAGGATTTCGATACGGGGCACACAGCGGAATCACCGGTAGATCATGCGTTTGCGGTTCCGTCCGCGTCTGCAAGGTGACTTTGTTTTCATAGTCATAAGAGCTGATTGTGCCTTCTGTTCCCACCAACACAAAACCACATTTGGGTTGTGGTTGAGCGATCCAGGGATCGGTAAAGGTTCCCCAGCGAGTTTCAAATTTTGAAAGTCCCGCCGCATAGCGTGCGACCGTGATGCTGTGCTCGTCGACTTCCAAACCAAGCGGTTTATCGATCGTTGAGGTGACTTCGATGGGCTTTTCACCCTCAAAGTACCAGGTCCCCAGCGTGGTGCCGTAACCGAGATAATCTAAAAGCGAGCCACCGCCGCGGTGCGCGGAGTAGAACCAACTGTGCGGTTTTTCCTTCTCGACCCATTCAGCAGTTCGTTCAATTTTTTCAGCCGTATGCCAAAGTGGGCCACGATTGCCGTTGTAGTAATGAACCTCTCGCAGCGCACCGATTTGACCCTGTTGAAGCAGCCTTTTTGCGGTTTGATGGGAAGCTACCCATACCAAGGGCCAATTGATGGCCAAGAGCGTATTGTGTTTTCGGCACACTTGGATCATGCGATCCGCTTCGGCTAGCGATGCGGCAAAAGGTTTTTCCAACAAAATGGCTCGTACATAGGGAGCAACTCTCTCCACCCAATCCGCGTGCTCGGCTGCGGCAGGACAGAGAATCGCAATATCGGCTTGGGCGGTTTCCAGGCATAGTTCGGGAGAAGTAAAAACTTGATCGCGGGAAATATTCAACCTCACTACCGCCTCTTCCATCCTTTCGGGGCGAAGGTCGCAGATACCCACCAATGACGCCTGCGGGCTTTCGACAACCATGCGCAAGTTGTCACCCATGTGCATATGATCAAAATTAATACCGACGAATCGTAAGGGAGTCATAGTGTCGAGGTTAGGCCTTAAAATCACGGGAAACAAGGGGCAACCCTGGGGAGGACCCTGCAAACGAACAGCGGTGAAATCTCGGATAATGGATCCACTTTGAAGCAAGACAGGTTATACTTAAAAACTGGAATCTTCAATCGAATTTGCCTACCCTCGATCCGGCCGATCGAGAGCCTTCTAGTCGTCCTGCCTTGATTGCCCGCGTAAGTTGACTTCTGAGGATTGTATGAGAAAAGTGAAATCTGGGGGTGGCTTGGCCGCCCTCCTGTATAGTCTAAAGAAAGCCAAAGAAGCCGGTGGCATTTGGACGCTCTTCAAGGCACTAAGAACCCGGAATGCCTGCAAGACGTGCGCTCTGGGGATGGGTGGACAAAAGGGCGGAATGGTCAACGAAAAAGGTTCATTCCCGGAAGTTTGTAAAAAATCCATCCAAGCGATGACGGCCGATATGCAACCGGCCATTACGGCCGATTTCTGGTCCAAGCACAGCATTGAAGAACTCGCCACCTGGTCACCGCGCCGTCTGGAAAAAAGTGGGCGTTTGATCCAACCGGTGTTGTACCAAAAAGGTGCCACGCACTACCGAACGATTACTTGGAACGAAGCTTTCGACCGTTTGGTCAACGCACTGAAAGCGGCGCAGCCCGATGAGACCTTTTGGTACTTTAGCGGAAGAAGCAGCAACGAAGCGGGATTTTTGTTGCAACTATTGGCTCGACTGTACGGCACCAACAACGTCAATAATTGCAGCTATTATTGTCATCAAGCGAGCGGTGTCGGTTTGAATTCTTCGCTGGGAACAGGTACAGCGACCATTCAACTGGAAGATTTAGAAAACGCCGATTTGGTGTTCATTATCGGCGGCAATCCGCCAAGCAACCATCCGCGTCTGATGACCTCGCTGATGCACTTGCGCCGTCGAGGTGGCAAAGTGATTACCATCAACCCAATCCGCGAATTGGGCATGGAAAACTTTCGTATTCCGAGCGATCCATGGAGTTTCTTGTTCGGTACCAAAATTACCACGCGCTTTGTACAGCCACACATCGGCGGAGATCTCGCTCTGCTAACAGGCATTGCTAAAGCCATCGTGGAACGCGGTCAAGCAGATGTAGATTTTCTAAGCAAGTATTGCAATGGTAACGAAGTCTATCTGAAAGCTCTTGCGGAAGCCGAGTGGTCGGATATCGAACGATTCAGCGGTGTGCTGCGTGCTGAAATCGAAGAGATCGCTGCCGAATATGCATCAGCCCGAAACGTTGTCTTCGGTTGGACGATGGGAATTACCCACCATCAACATGGTGTGGAAAATGTGCAGGCGATCGTCAATCTGGCGCTGCTACGAGGTATGGTTGGCAGACCGGGTGCCGGCTTAATGCCCATCCGTGGGCATTCCAATGTCCAGGGAATCGGGTCGGTCGGTGTAACGCCTAAACTCAAAGAGAGTATCTTCAAAAATTTAACGCATGAGTTCGGCGTAAACCTCCCTACGTCTCCAGGGATGGATACCATGGCTTGCATGGAAGCGGCCGAGCAAGGGAGAGCCAAAGTCGCGGTGCTCTTAGGTGGAAATCTATTTGGTTCCAATCCCGATGCTCAATATGCGGATCGAGCGCTGGCCCGCCTGCAGACTTTGGTCATGATCAATACCACACTCAATACTGGACATGTCCATGGTTTGGGTGACGAGACAATCATTTTGCCTGTGCTGGCCCGCGATGAGGAACCCGAAGCGACCACCCAAGAATCGATGTTTAATTACGTTCGCTTGAGCGATGGCGGGCCTCGCCGACTTCCCGGACCGCGCAGCGAAATTCATGTGATTGCCGAATTGGGGCGACGCTTGCTCGGCGATACCGATGTGATCCACTGGAATGAAATGGAACGGGCTGAAACCATTCGGCAGTGGATCGCGAAAGTCGTTCCAGGATACGAATCAATTGCCAAAATCGGAGCGACCAAAGAGGAGTTTCATATCTCGGGACGCGTCTTTCATGAACCAAAATTTGCAACGCCAGATGGTAAAGCTGTTCTCATGACGCATACCCTCAAAGCGCTTCCAGGTATGGGCGTTGGTGAAGTCCGTCTCATGACGGCCCGAAGCGAAGGTCAATTCAACACGGTCGTTTACGAAGAAGAAGATCTCTATCGAGGACAGGAACGCCGCGATTTAATTCTGCTGCATCCAGAAGATTTCCCACGCCTCGGATTGCAACCCGATCAACTCGTCACCATTCGCAGCGAAGCAGGCGTTATGGCCAATCAGATCGCTCGAGCCTTTGATCGCATTCGCGCTGGCAATGCGCTGATGTATTATCCGGAAGCGAACGTACTGGTCCCGAGGCATCTTGACCCCCTTTCCAAAACGCCCGCGTTCAAATCGGTCATCGTGACCTTGGAGCCACAAGTCGGTTGGGTTGAACCAAGCAGCGTGATTCACTACCGCTCTCAAGATGTTCCGCTGGAGTACGAACGAGCAGGCGACTCGCGCCAAGCGATGCGAACGTGCTGAGCATGACTCCCCAGCACTCCCAGAGTTAAGGTGCGGAGTCGCTTACCCATCAGAGTCTTCTAGATGGCTGCTTCTCGTTTGGCTGCGTTTCGTCGCAGCAATGCGTTGGTCGGTCGGTGAACACCCAGCGTGCGATTTAGGTCAGCAAGCCGTTGCGATGCCAGTGTGTACATGTGTGATCATGCGCCACCTCGCGGTCGCTTCGAGCTTTTGCCCGCAAGTTGCCTTGCGCAGCCAATTCGATTTTCTCAACATAGCCGGAAGTGTGCGGTTGAACTACAATGATTATCGAGTTGGGGACGCCCACCTCGCGATCCACAGTCTATCCGATAAAATACACCACGCTCACATCCGAGAAACTCACACCCGAAAAGTGGATTAGTTATGCCGGCTTTGATGGGTTGGGTGCAACGTAATGGCTAAGCTGACAAATGGTTCTTGATTTGCTGGGCCGAGTTGTTAGCAGAGTTGTAACTCGAGTTGTGAGCAGAGTCGTTAGCAGAGTTGTTAGCAGAGTAGTGAAGTGCCGGGGAGTTTGAGTAAATCAATGTTGATTTGCAACTGTGGACGCCCCACCTATCGCGGAGATGAATTGATGAAGGTTTCGATGTCCTGGATAAAGTTCGGTCTTCTGGTTGCCGGGGTTCTCTGCAGCACCCTGGGTGCAAGTAGCGCAGTAGGGCAGGAATGGGCCGACTTAAAAATGACGTTCACTTATGACGGTAAAGCACCGGCCCCTAAACCTGTCGATGCGAGCAAAGATCCGCTGTGTTTGGAAGATGGCAATAAAATTGTCACCGAAAACATGGTGATCAACGCGGCCAACGGCGGCATTCGCTACATCGCTTTGTCGCTGGACGTCAAAGACGCCAGCAAGTTAAAGATTCATCCGGATCTGGCTAAAGCGTCGGCCGACAAAGTTCTGCTGGACAATGTCAAATGCGTTTTCGTCCCCCATGTGGTCGTGATGCGTTCCGGCCAGACCTTGGAAGTGAAAAATTCCGACAAAACCGGTCACAACGCAAATTTTGGTTTCTTCAAAAATGAAGCACAGAACGTTACCGTGCCAGCTGGTTCATCGAAAGATTTGAAGATTGCCAAGGAAGAAACCGCCCCCACACCTGTGGAGTGCAATATTCATCCCTGGATGAAAAGCTATGTGATTGTGAAAGACCACCCCTACGTAGGCGTCAGCGATGAGAACGGGACTCTGGTCATCAAAGGTTTGCCGGCAGGCGAAGAGCTGAAGTTCCGGGTGTGGCATGAGAACCAGAATAAAGCGATCAGCGAAGTGACCATCAATGGCAAGAAAGAAAAGTGGGATCGTGGTTATGTCACGTTGACGCTCAAACCGGGCGAAAATGATTTGGGTACCATCAAGTTGGCGCCAGATCGATTCAAATAATTTCCAAGCCGCTCTGGCTTGGCTTGCAGGCCGAAAGTGGCTTGGTAAGACCTTGACGAAATCTTACAGGAGAGTGGGATAGTACCATTCTCCTGTTTTCGTGCTGTCCCCGTTTTTTCGCTCCCTGAGGAACCTTTGGCCCCAAAGCGATTCGGTAAAATGGACTCTCGTCGTTGGTGGTGCGACCGTTTGCCCCATGTTGTTCGGTTGGTTCTTTGCCCAAACTGCGGGTCTATCCGCAGCACTAAAATGGCAGCAGGATGGGGCGGGGCACCTATTGCGGCCCAGCTAGGCGCGCAATCGCCCGTACGCCCGTTCGATTTTTGTGGATACTTGTACAGTGTTATTGTGATTGAAACGATTCGCACGAAAGCTGCTGCCCAGTTTCGTCGGCGAAAGGGAAATCTCAGCAGCGATGAGTCTTCGGCGAATAAAGCGTTTTTGGGAATGCAACTCGAGTGGGCAAAGCGTTGCTAGGCGGTGTCGATTCGGTTGGGTTCAGGCTACTTGGTCCAGCTTGGACTGGAAAGGTTGGGGAATGCATCGATTTAAATTCGGCAGCAGGACGTCGCCCTCAGCCCACGGTTTATGCCTGCTGGTTGGCGGAGTCGCTCTGCTTTTTTCGGGCTGCAGCCAAGAACCTCAATTTGAATCGAATCGAGTTTTCCGGTTTCGTGTTGAGGCTGAAACGGATCAAGATCAATCGAAGGGTGCAGAAGCGGTCGATGGGCTGATCGCCGATTGGTTTGGGACCCCAGATCAACCTCGCTGGCCACAATTATCGGAAACCGCGCAAACCACGGATTCCGTGCTTCAAGTTGAGCGGTTGGTCCGATCGGCTGGCCCGCAGCGCAGCGATCGTGAAGACATTCATTACGGTCTTTATCGCGAGCTGTGCAACAATTGCCATGGCTTGAGCGGCGATGGTCGGGGGCCGGTAGCTATGTTTTTGGATCCATACCCACGAGATTTTCGCCCGGGCTGGTTTAAGTATAAGTCGACCAAACGTGGAATTCGCCCGACGCGCGACGATCTGTACCGCATCATCAAGCATGGAATACCGGGAACTTCGATGCCTTCGTTCGCAGCGATCGAATCGCATGAACAGGATGCGAAAAAAAATGATGATCTCGATGCGATCGTCGATTACGTCATTTACCTGAGCATTCGCGGCGAGGTCGAGCGATTGTTGCTTTATGAGGTGGCACATGACGAAGGCTTGCTTGAAGGGGCTCGAGCCCGTTTGTCAGACAAAGGGACTAGCACCCCAGATACGCTCAGCGGACAGCCGACTACTGAGCAGCCAGCGGCGAATGAGAGCCCTGAATCGCAAGTGGCAAAAACGATTGCTATTGAGTCAACGTTTGAGATTAAAGCCAAAGAAATTTTCATCGATGTATTGTCGAAGTGGAGCAGCAGTAGCTCTTCTGTGATGGTCGCAACCTTACCTGCATGGTGGGGAGAGACCGCAGAGCACGAAGCGGCTATTCGCAGCGGAAAGGATATTTACTTGGGTGCTACGGCGGCCTGCGCGAACTGTCACGGCAAAAGTGGTGGTGGAAATGGTTTGGTGCGTGATTATGATGACTGGGCGAAGGATGCAACGGTGCGAGCGGGGCTTGAACCAGGTGACCGTGCTGCACTGAAACCCTATTTGGCGGCCGGCGGATTGAAGCCAGTCCCCATATCGCCGCGCGACTTGCGGATGGGGATCTATCGCGGCGGCGATCGACCCGAAGATATCTATCGCCGAATCGTGCAAGGGATCGAAGGAACACCTATGCCAGCGGTGGCCCTCAAGCCCGACAATCCGCAGGGACTAACCGAGGATGAGGTATGGCAGTTGGTGGCATATGTTATGAACATGAAGCAAGAGACCCAGCGAATGAGCTCTTCGGCCATCGGTTTCGCACTGCAGAAACCGAATCGGGAGTCTCAGCCATGAGCATTGCGGCGACTCCATTGGAGGTACAGCAGCCTGTAGCAGCAGAGCGAGAAGTGACGCAGACGCATCCGTGGGTCAAGCGAATCGCGAGGTTGCTGGCGATCAGCACCTTCCCGCTGATTTGGCTAGGGGGGCTGGTTACGACCTACGATGCGGGCATGGCAGTTCCCGATTGGCCTGGTACGTATGGCTATAATTTATTTGTCTATCCATGGCAGGCTTGGTTGTACGGTCCGTTCGATTTGTTCGTGGAACACGGCCATCGACTGCTGGCATCGTTTGTGGGATTGGTGGCCATTGTTTTTGTCATCTCGGCCTACCGATTTGAAGCCCGGCCACTCATTCGTCGTTTGGCTTGGCTTTGTTTAGCCACGGTGATCTTTCAAGGGATTTTGGGTGGGGCCCGCGTCTTGATGGATGCACGGACTGTCGCAATGATCCATGGCTGTCTGGGGCCAGCATTTTTTGCGCTATGCGTGGTGACCGTGGTTCATTGTTCCGACATAAGTAGGTGGTCTAAAGTAGGGGTGTGGAGTCTCTGGTTCGTGCGATTTGCGGTAGCGACAACCATAGTCAGTTACCTACAATTGACGCTTGGTGCCCAGTTACGCCATATTCTGCCTGGGGCTTCGCCAAAGTTCTTCATGACTATGGTGCACCTTCACCTGACTTTTGCAGCGATGGTGCTCCTGAGTGCGACGATCTTGGCTGCCGCGGGTTTGCGCGAACCGAATCGGTATCTGCGTCGACCGGCCTTGGTTTTGGTCGGTCTGGTTATCGTTCAGATCTTATTGGGCATCGGGACATGGATCGTCAATTATGCTTTGCCCTGGTCGGATTTGGCTCCAGACTTGAGTGCATACATTGTTCATGCCAAGGGTTATTGGGAGTCCATGATCATCACGATGCATCAAGCGACAGGTTCTTTGATTATTGCGGTTGCCATATTGGTTGCCACACGAGGCTGGCTTTTGAGCCCAAAGTGATGAAAGCGGTATTGATAAGTACCGAATAACGAAAACAATCAGGTGACGTTTTAAGCGTGAGTGCAGTGAAAGAAGTAGAGCGAGTGGAACCCAAAGCGATTTCGGCCAAAGCGATTGCGTCGGAATCGTCGGTTGCATCGCGCACTTTTGGCTCTCGCGTGTCCGATTACGTCGAGACGACCAAGCCACGCATTTTGATTATGATTTTGCTTACCGTGGGCGTCGCGATGGTCGCTGTGGAAGACGCGACAACGACCTTGTGGATTTTTGTCAACACGATGTTGGGAACATCGATGGTGGCAGCCAGCGCTAGTGCATTCAATCAAATTTTGGAGCGTCGTCGCGATGCGCTGATGATTCGAACGGCTAAGAGGCCTTTGGCCGCAGGGCGTCTCCAGGCACCTGAAGCGATTATTTGGGGAGCGTTGTTGCTGGTCCTTGGTACGAGTTTGTTGGCCTGGGGAGTGAACATCGCGACAGCCTTGCTCGGTTTTGCCACGTGGGCTTTGTACGTCGCCGTTTATACTCCATTAAAGACACGGAGTTGGTTGAATACTGCGGTGGGAACGGTGCCTGGTGCCATGCCCGTTTTGATGGGCTGGACGGCGGCGGGGGGAAGCTTGTACGACATACAGGGTTGGTTGTTGTTCGGAGTCGTATTGCTGTGGCAATTCCCTCATTTTATGGCGATAGCTTGGTTGTATCGTCAGCAGTATCAAGCGGCTGGCTATCAGATGTTGACCAATGTTGATCCCACGGGCCGTCGCGCCGGTAATCATGGTATCTATGGTTCTTTGTTGCTGCTGCCGGTCAGTGTGGCCGTTTTGGGGCCGGAAGGTTGGGTCACTGGTGCCGTTGCCATCTTGGGGTTTGCGGCTGCAGGGCTGCAGTTATCGTCTGCCATTCAGTTTCGTCGCAATCCGACGCATGACTCAGCACGGCAGTTACTCCGAGGGTCGCTCTTGTACCTTCCCGTGATGCTCGTATTGGTCTGTGTGCGAGCTGTTCTGTAATTCATGCGGTCTCTCTTTGTGATGAAGGACCAGTATGATGCGTGCTGATCGATGTGAGACAAAACCACATTGGAGTTGGTACACAGCGTGGTGGGTGCTTGAATGCTGGCCAATGCTGATCTTGATCTTGGTCACGCTTGGAGCGGGGCGTTGGTGGAATGTTCCGCAGTCGATTTGGCCCAGCGGGCGCGATGTGCTATCCAAGGAACTTTGGGTCGCATGGTTGGGTGGCGCAGTGGCCATTGCGATGATCGTGATGGCAAGTCGCTTATGGGTCGGGTCTTATTTAGGCTCTACTGGTTTGCAGGAAGTTGGGATTAAGCGTAGTTCCCTTGGCTGGAGCGCCTGGTTGGCGCTGAGTTTAATGCTCATAACGATCCTACAGTTGGCGGTGTGGTATCGTGAGCGTTGGGTTCCAACGCTCCGTCCACGTGTACCTGGAGCGTTGGACTATCGCTACTTTCAGGTTCTCGATCTTCGCTTGCAACAGGTGGCTAATGATGTTCGGGATGGCACTCTGGTGTTTCAGGATGAGGTGGTTTCGCTGCGACGTTCTGCCGAGGGCTCAGAGAGTCTAGCTGCGACCAGCCCTGCCAAGCAGTTGATGTTGGAGCTGCGAGAGTATGTTATCGATTGGAGCGAAACTGCTTTCGCAAACGCCCGAAATGAAAAGGAACGCCAGGCTAGCTTGGAAATGTTGGCGATGATGGTGGACCCAGATCCGAAAATGTACAACCGATATCAGCAATGGAAGGTCGAAGAGGAAGGTCGCTTAGGGACGGCGATTCGCGAGGCGTCGGTGAGAGCGGAGAGAGCAAAAGCCGAACATGAGTCGATCGCTGTGCAGTGGCGAGAAGAAAAGGTTGCTGAGAAGAAAAGCAGTTTAGCGAATCAAGTGGTTGCCGCCGAAGATCGTTTGAATGAAGCGATACGCGAGCGATTGAGACTGCAGGGTCGTGTGGAAGTTTTGGAGAACGAGAATTTGTATCAGCAGGGTTTGAATCGCGAATACTCATGGTTGCATTTGCCTACCGTGTCGCGAGGAGGATGGTTACGCGTGGCGAGTACATGGTTAGTCGCAATGTACTTAGTCCTACGCTTGTTGATCGCGGTGATCATGGCTGGGAGCGTTTACTTGGATCTCCGGCAAACATCTAGCCGTGGGCGGAGCGGCTCAGAAGATTCATGCAGGGGTCTTGGCTGGTTGCTTTGCACTGCCGGGCTCTGGTGGTTAGGCTTAGGGTGGTAAATGCAAAAAAATTCAAATGCCGATAGAGTTGTAGCGGATGTGCCACTGAGAGTTGCTGGAGTATTGCACCGATACGGTGACAAAGCAGCGCTGGCAGGTGTGGATTTGGTTATTCAAGGTGGCGAAATTTTTGCACTCCTGGGCCCTAACGGCAGTGGTAAAAGCACTCTGTTTCGCTTGATTAGTACCTTGGTGCCGGTACAGCAGGGGGCGATCACCGTTTTTGGTGCGGACTGCGTGAAGGCTCGCGCAAAAGTTCGCAGTTACTTGGGTGTTGTATTTCAAGCTCCCAGCCTAGATGGCAAGCTAACGGTGATGGAAAACTTGTGGTGCCAGGGCACCATGTACGGTTTGTCGGGAAGGGTTCTGCGAACGCGATCGCAAGAAGTGCTGGAACAACTTGGTATGTCCGAGCGAAGCCAGCAGTTGTGTCAGGAGTTAAGTGGTGGAATGAAGCGACGGGTGGAGTTGGCCAAGGGATTGCTTCACCGTCCACAATTGCTATTGATGGATGAACCGAGCACAGGCTTAGACCCTGCTGCTCGCTTGGATCTATGGAAAGCTTTAGTGCAATTGCGAGATACGGCAGGCGTGACGGTATTGATGACGACGCATTTGCTCGAAGAGGCTGATAAAGCGGAACGGATTGCCATTATGGATCAAGGGCGTATCGTCGCCTGTGGTGCGCCTGCTGAGTTGAGGAAGGAGCAGGGGAGCGAAATCATCACCATTACAACAGATGCGGTTGCAGAGGTCGCTGAGCGAATTGAGCGTCAATTATCGCTATCGGTGAATCGACTTGATGCGGAGGTTCGCATTGCTTCCAGAGAAGGGTTATCGAGACTGAATGATATCGTCCAGTTAACGCTCCCTTACGCTGCGCAGATTACGGTCGGTCGGGCGAGTCTAGAGGATGTTTTCATTGCAAAAACCGGACGGGCTTGGGTCTAGATTTTTTGTCGAGAGCGACGGATAAAGATGAATACTACGGTGATGTTAGCTTGGCGCGAGTGGACCCGCTTCTTTCGGCAGAAGCATCGGGTCATTGCGGCCTTAGGTCAGCCGATCCTGTTTTGGCTGTTATTCGGCACGGGCATGCATCAGTCGTTTCGCGGAGGTAGCGGCGA
>JBIKMB010000337.1:0-5000 GCA_044359485.1 Pirellulaceae bacterium
CGATGATAAGGATCCTCGGCTCGTTCGATATCTCCAGCGACGGCCACGCGCCGAAAGCCCGTCGCAAGAACCTGCGGCAGCAACTCCAGTGTGATACCTCCAATCGCAAAAGCGGGGAGTCGACTGAGTGCCGCCTCTTTCAGAAAAGCCAAACCGCTGAACGCAGTAAACTGCTTGGTCGTCGATGGAAAAGTTGGTCCGCAACCTATGTAATCGACACCAGCCAACTCGGCCCCCTTTACCTGCTGAAGGTTATGCGTGGACAGGCCAATCGTCAATCGCTGCCCAAACCATTTCCGCACCACGGCCACCGAGATATCTTCCTGCCCCAGATGAACACTATCGGCTCCACTCATCAAGGCTATATCGGGACGATCATTGATGATGATACGCACTGGCGTCTGCTCGAACTTTTCAACAACCTGCTGGCAGCGTTCCAATAGCTCAGCCCCTTCCGCCTGCTTATCTCGGATCTGGAGAATATCGACTCCCGCTTCGACTAGCCGCTGCAAGTGATCGATCCAAAATCGCGCATCGCGTTTTAAATCGACCAGTAGATAAAGCTGAGCCTCTTGAAAGGAGATCTTATGCGACAGAAGTTGAAGCTGAATTCGCGCCAGCAGATCATACGCTGCATAGCGAATTTTAGCGAAGGCTAAAGAAGCTTCAGCATTCAATGGCTTGCTGAACTCTTCCAGTGAGCGGAGGGCTTGTTGTACCCTCTGCGCGGCCGCGCGTTGAATTGCCTCAACAGACGTCCGACTCTGTTCCGAATCGAGTGTATTGTCGGCCCCAACATCGCCGGCAGCACAGCGTGAGCGGAGCAGTTGTTCAGCGGGAAGCAGTTGCACAGCAGCCGCCAGTTGATGCCGCAGCGACTTGAGCTCCAGTTGCTGGGAGCTCGCGTTGGCCCGAAATCGTGCGATTTCCTCCAGGGTACGAATTCCTTCTGCCGCACGGTTGTAATTGGCATCAAGTATTCGGTATAAGGCAGACTGATCGATATCGGGAAGCATAATGAACCACGAAAAAGAAACCATGTCCAAAGAATAAACCGAAAAATAAAGCTCCAACCGAAAATCAAGGCCCGCCGACCGCTTCGCGCGTAGCCCACCGCCGTCTAGCTGCCGATTTCCCGATAAACTTGATTCTTTACGGCCAACCTCTTGGTATTGTACACTATGAGCTTGCATTGCTACTATGAGCTTGCATTGCTCGATCCACTGGCATTGCTCGATCCACGCTCACGGGTCACAATGTGTTACTTGGAAGACTCGACCAACTTTATGACTCGACCAACTTTATAGCTCGACAAACTTTATAGCTCGACAAACTTTATAGCTCGACAAACTTTATAGCTCGACAAACTTTATAGCTCGACAAACTTTATAGCTCGACAAATTCAGTGCACTTACAAATCGCAAAACTATCAAGTTCCCAAAATAACTTCTTTGATCAACCAACTCATTTGTAAAACACCATGCCCTCGTAGCTCAGTTGGATAGAGCGCGGCTTTCCTAAAGCTGAGGTCGTAGGTTCGAATCCTATCGGGGGTATCTTCAGTTTTTCCAATGTTTTACCGAGTCGAACGCGGTTCCCGCGTACCGGTCATTTCGACCGAGCGACACTACAACCTGAAATTCATACACAGAAACTGTCCTAATCGGATAGTACACGTGGGTGAATGTCCCATTATCAACAGCACGATCTTGGCCACTAAACGACGAGTAGGTGGCTATCGCTCTACCGAGCACTAAGCCCCACTAAGATGGAAGCAGTTAACTTCGTCGCTGTAGCTGGCTGCGAAGTTCCGCCGTCAACTCTTGCAACTCAGCAAGCGATCGACCCTCGAAACTGGCAGAATCACTCACCGATGCCTTCAGAATATCCTGCAACGTCAGGATGAGCCTGATTTCACCTTTCTCGCGACTTTTTCAAGTCCTTCCTCGCGTGCGGCGTTGAACGCTCACTGTGGGTCGCGAATGGACTTTTCTCGGGTATCATGCATTGTTTTATCCTCGGTAATTTTAGCTATTCGATTGATGGTATCGGTCGCTTGTCGAAATGCGGGCTATGAAAAAGTCGGTCGAGGGACTCCGAGTCATGTTGCTATTCATGCAAAAGCCAAAATAACCATCGCTCTAGCATGCTCGCTGCCCCCAAATCTTCCACCTTTCAATGACACCATCCCAATTCCGAAGTGTGAATTTCGAAAGTTACCTGCAAAACCCGCCCAGTATCGCGCGGTCTTCGGCCCCGAAAGCAGGCCCCGAAAGCATGATGCACTTTGGCCGCATCCTGCCAAAGTCGCCCTTTAAGTACACATATCGAATAAACCGGCTTGAGATCCTTACAGTCATCGCCCGTCTTTAGTTGCACTGCATACACTTCGCATCCATTGAATACAATCCGCTTGACCAAATCTGATAAGATCAATTGGTCGCAACCACGTTATGGGTTAGAGGAGCTGGCAACATGAAAAAACCGATCTAAAAATCGCCTAAAACCGCAACGCTGCTTCAATAGCAACAAAGGGCCCCGAATCAATATCTAGACGGTCGTGATTGCGGTCCTCAAAGCCTTGACCATTAAAGAAATATCGATCAAAAACGTATCCGGTAGTGATGTCGATCGTAAAGTTGCTACGGAACCGCTTTTGAATTCCCGTCACAAGACGCATTTCATACAAAAACAATCGCTCATCATCCGCAACCCGCTGATCGAGAAACCAACTTTGATTCTCCCAATCAAACGCAACATACGATTTCCAATCATCCGTCCAGCGAAACGTGGCCTGAGTGTGGACAGTGGTCAAAAGCATATAAGAAGCTTCAAAACTCAGTTGTTCCGTGGGTCGATAGGACACCTCAAACGGCAAGCCAATATTCATACTGAATTGATCCGATGGATTCCACTGATAGGCGACCGAAGGTATCGGAAAAGGAATCTGGGACATCGGCATATAAACCAGTGCCACGTTCCAGGCATCGCGATCATCAACCGGAATCGTCACAAATCCAATCGCCCCAAAATTGTAGTTCCTAAAATCGCCAAAAGGCTGATCGCTCGCAGAGCCCAAATTGACATTGAGCCCCCCCGTCCAGCCATTGTCCAATTGGTAAATATAATTTTTGCCAATACGGATATTCCATAACTCTTCAGGAAACGATAAACCACTATCCGGAAATAGGGCTGAAGTATTGAATTGGTGATATCGCACGCCACCTGAAAAAATTAACTTATGCGGCGTTTGCATGTAGACCGGTGCACCAAACTGAAAATCATGCTCCAAAACATCCAGCTCTTGTGCCTCCCCACGAATCTGGCGTGGCGGTTGCCATCCTACGCGATATCGCAGCGGCGCCATATCCCCACGCTTCCCAACTCGAAGAGGCCCCCGACTCTTAGGCTTTAATGGCCTTTCATCTTTAATCCCGTCCGATTCCGCGCTCGAATGCACCGCAGACGATGAATGGATCGCTGGAGAATAAGTCGATTGTAGAGCCGCAGGCTCGAACTGCGTCGGAGACATCGGTGAATGCAACGGGGCAGCCCAAACAGAACCATCGTCGACAACCGCTTCGTCCCGACCCGGCAGCGGTGATTGCCCCAAAGCCTCTACCACACCCAAAAGACAAAGGTGGAACAATATCAACCACCTGAAGCTTGTAACGACACTAATACTCGGCCCGATTCGCACGCGGCAAAGTAAGCCATGCAGAACACTGCAGAGCCGGCAAAGTTTTTCAACAAGATAATAAAGGAATGCAGTCACGTCGTTTGGTGCTAGCAAAAGTTAGTTTGGCCCAACGCCAACTTGCTAAATAGCGGAAAGTAAGCGATCCGGCCAAGAGCACTTCGCTCGAGATGCGAAATAAGGAGCATTTTAGTCTGTAATATGAAGCGAGAAACCATCGACCAACGTCATCCACGCCGTCCAAGCCAGAAAAACCAAAGCGAGATGGGAACCGAGTACCGCTGGAAAAGTAAAACCGACGCTAACGCATTCGGATAATGAAGCGCCGATCAAGTGCGGATCCAATGCAGATCGTGCCGCTCACGTTCCCAACTGCTCCCGATCAAGCTCAATCTCCACCTGGCCTAAGCGATCCACCTTCTTGACGCGGTGGGAACTTGGCAAGAGTTTCCATATGCTCGCGCAATGCATCTTGAACCTGACCACCCCAAGCCACACCGAGTTGCATTGCAAAATCATTGTTCCGCTGTCCATCATGCTTCTCAAACGGATCCATACGCAAATTGAAAATTAAAGCCGCCGGTTTCTGGTAATCAAAAAAACCATTGCGAACTTGAAAATGCGATTTCCAATTGCCAATCCGAATCGCCGTAAAATCCTTCTCATTGTAGTAGTACACAATTTTTCGAGCGGAGGGAGCATCGCTCGTCCAATGTGCGAGGTTATCCACGCCGTCGATATAAACATTATGCGAATCCTTCAACTGCTCTTGAACATTCTTCACTCCCGCAGCTGATGCCAAGGTAGCAAAAAGATCATGATGCTCTTGGATACCATTGGAAACCTTGCCCGCAGGTATTTTGGCTGGCCAACGAACCAGCAAGGGGACGCGAACGCCACCTTCCCAGGTCGTCGCCTTCTCACTGCGAAATGGCGTAGAACCCCCATCAGGAAACCAAGCCGCCATCGCCCCATTGTCGGTCGTATAAACCACGATCGTGTTGTCCGCAATCTTCTGCTCTTCCAACAACGCTAAAAGCTTACCGACATGCTGATCGTGCTCCATCATGCCACTGCCATAAATGTCCAACTCCGAAGAATATGGCTTGGCTAAGTTCCGAGACTGCGGCTTCAAGTGCGTATAGATATGCATACGACTCGGCGCAAACCAGGCAAAAAACGGCTTCTGGGCACTCACCGACTTTTTGATGAACTGTTCTGTCCGCGCTAAAAATTCTTCATCCACCGTCTCCATTCGCTTTCGATTCAACGGCCCCGTATCGCGAATGACTTGCTTGCCCAC
>JBIKMB010000015.1:0-53564 GCA_044359485.1 Pirellulaceae bacterium
TCTTGGGGCTTTGGGGGAATACTGCCATGCCGGCACCAATCAAAGCTTGCAGATGCGGTGGATGCGGCGCGAAGGTTTTTTCTTCGACGATGGTTCGCGGGCGATGCGTTTCGTGTCGCTCAACACTGCCTGAAGCCGAGGACGACCTAGAAGCTGCGTTGGCAGAGATCGCGAACGATACATCGCTGGAAGCCGCGTTGGCGAAGCTGGCGAATGGGCAAACTCACGCCGACACGTGAACCGATGGCATCACGACGATCGGAGAACTTGCCGGAAACATTTCCGGAATGTTCCAGGTCGGTTCGCGTTCCTTGTCGTTCTTTCGCCTTCGCCTTTTCGTATGCGGCCCACGCTTCACCGAAAATACACTTCTCCACAACTTGAAGTTGCGGCAGCGCAAGAGTTGTTCGAGCGAGCGGAAGCGAATAAGGATAAAGGTAAGCCAGGAAGGAAGAAAAAGGAAACTGATGGAGATTCCATCCATTACGATAGGGGAACTACCAACGAAAATATCCTTCGACGCCTTGCCCGCGATCAGCCTGAGCTTCTCGACAAGATCGAGTTGGGCGAACTCACAGTCAACCAAGCGGCGATCCAGGCCATCTAAGCCAAATTCGGCCCACGACGTTGACGCCTAACGCGTTCGGGCGAGTCCCCAAGGGGAATCACACCAGTTGCAGCGGCAGATGCGTCAGCGTGTCGTATACAAAGCCGCATATTTCCAGGGATTCGCGAAGTATACAAAAGGTATCTAGTTCAGGTGTTTTGTAACCCTCTAGGGAAAAATTCACCCCAAAACAGTCGAAAAGCCTAGGAAAAACTAGGAACGAATAGACACGGTAAAAATATGGGTTAAAGTGGTATTTCCCTAGGGAAATCTCGAAGAAACCAAGTTCCCTTTAACGGCATGGCATGCAAGAGGTCATCGGTTCAAGTCCGTTATCCTCCACTTTAAGTCTCTATCCAGTGAGGACTTGCGGCTGGTTTGGGGCCTTACAAACAATTCGATCAGACAGGCTCAATGAAAATCTATCTCATTGAGCTTTTTATGTTTAGGGAGGCTCTGTAGGCTGGGGTTGCAGATATTGCCAGCGGTAAGGGTCAGATGGCCTTCGTGGTTCTGGCATTCAGGTTATTCTTTGGGTTGCTGCCATTTGCCCATGCTGTTACTGGATGTAACATAAATTCGTCTTTCCACCAGCCCTGCACATGGGACAGAGATCGATCACCAAGGGCTTGGTCGGTGGCATTCGGCTTAAAGCATTGACAGGATCTGCAAGTCGAAGAATCCTCAGTCTTGCACTCCCCGCTTATGTTGCCATTGAACCAGCGTGGTCGAACCCAAAACCTCGCCGAAGTTGAATGTCTTGCCCCCGATCTTTATCCATGGCACGTTCGGTTTGCCCGGCACTGCTTCCCTCCGAAATGAGCTTCCGTCCGTATCGAACCAACTCGAGATTCGTCGGCTACAGACCAAGCAGCACTTTCGCTTCCACTCTCTCGCTACACCAGCCGCCCACGTTTCCGCTTCATCCTGAGTCGTGATATCGTCAGGCAATGACACCTGTCGATAGACGGCAGCCATCAGTCGCTGCACGACGCGCGGTGTGATTGGCTCGTTCACCCACGCAGGCCATACCTGGAAAAACTCACGCCGATCCTGCTCGACCAGTCGCTCGATAGAAGATGCTTCGATATCCATGCCGGCGACGAGCTTCTCAAATAGCTCCCGACTGATGTCGCAGGTCAACTCAAACTGCCTTATACGATTGCCGATCTTCGATGTATTCGTGCAGCCGGCAAGCGCGGCAAGCTGACCTGGGCGAAGACCTCGTACAATGCAATGCTGCTCGAAGTGGCGAAAGAGATGGGTGGAAATTGCGATCTCGCGATGCCTGCCAGGAGATGGCAGGCAGATCGCCGGTTCATCGCTGCGTTTTGCAACAACCACGCTACGGTTTTGGGCCGCTTGCAGGTAGCTGGGTAATCACCGTTCCGCCGGCCCGAGGCCGACGTTGACGGGGCATGATCAATATGGCGATCACTTCAGCCGATTGGTTCCCAAGCCCCAATCTATGGCTTTCGGTCACCGTAGATCGGCGGTTTCCAATCTGCCGGGAGTTTTCCTTGCGGTCGTACGCCATAAGCAGTTGCGGGAATCGGGTGGTCTTGCGGTTTTTGTAATGGTAAATCATCGGAAAGATGCTTAATTCGAAAATCTTTATATTGAATTTTCATTGCAGGTCCCACGTGAACTTGCACGGCAAGAACTCCATCAAGTGATCGCCCTTTCTCGTCGAAGTCCAGTAGATCTGCGGTTGGATGATCATCGATCCAATGACGATGATGATTTCCTTCGACTAGAACTCGGAAGTCGTGCCATTGATCTGCGGCAAACTCTTTAACTGGCATTGTATCCACGACCCAACATGCCCCAGCAGGATCGACAATGACTTTCTCGCCGGTGTGGGACAAAATGCGTCTGCCACGTTCTTCATAAAGCATACCATTGTATTGCTTAACCCCAGCAACCACATCGCATTGATAACCGCTTACAATGTCAAGACCGATCTCAGGTCGTGGTTGGCCGCGGTACTGAATTCCGCTATTACCGCCGGTGGTGACGCGTACTTTGACACGTAAATCGAAATTCCGAACAGTTGAATCCTTCCAGGTGATGAAGCGATTCATTTTCAAGCTACCATCCGTGATGCCCGTCAAAGCCCCCTCTTCAACCGACCAATACGCTGTATCGCCAGTCCAGCCTCGCAAAGTTTTTCCGTCGAATACGTTCACAAAGCCATCGGTATCCGCTGTTGCCCCAACCATAGCAGATGAAACAGGATAGGCATCGGTTGATTTCTGAAATTTCCCCTTCAGCGGTGGAAGAGACCCGCCATACTCCTTAAGGTATTCGTCTGTTTTTGCTCTTAAGCGAGAAAGCGTATCCGCGTACTTCGGATCATTGGCAACATTGCTAAGCTCATCCGGATCATTCTTCAAATCATGTAAGAATTCGTATCCGCTATGATCGATGTATCGGGCGTACTTGAACTCCGGAGTTCTTACGCCTTCAAACGCGGGAATACGATTACGGACGGCAAAGTGTTCGTGAAAGGTTTCCTTTCGCCATGCATTTGACTCTCGCCCCTCGATCAATGCACGCAGGCTACTGCCTTGGTAGTGCTGCGGAATCGAGTTACCTGCCCAATCGAGAAAGGTCGCAGGCAAATCGAGGTTGAGAGCCATGGAGTCGATGACCGTCCCCTTTCTCTCCTTGGGTAACCTCGGGTCATAAACGATCAACGGTACACGCAAGGCTTCGTCGAAATGCGACCATTTGTCTGCCAAGCCACGTTCGGCTAAGTAGTAACCATTGTCTGCCGAGTAAACAATGATTGTGTTCTTATCCAAACCGAGTTCCTTCAGGGTCGCTATCAACCTCCCAACGGCATTGTCGATACCCGTAACCATGCGATAGTAGGCACGCATGTTGGCTTGATATTTCTCCGGCGTATTGAAACGCCAAAAGTATCTTTCGCGATTAATGGTGGTTTGCAGGAATTCAGGCAGCGCGTCAAAGACCCTTTTATCGCCCAGTTTGGGAAATGGGATTTCGATGTCCTCGTAAAGTCCATTCGCCGATTCCGGCCAAGGATAGTGGCCGATACCAGGTCGGCGATCGTCATCTTCTGCGTGACAAGCGTTGAACCACAAGTTCATCGCAAATGGTTGGTCGGATGGTTGATTGCGAATGAACTCTAAGCCACGATCAACAATCAAGTCGGTTTCATGGATCAGTGAACCGTCGGCTTGCTTTTTATAATAGGGATTGCGTTGAATTGATTCGAAAACATCGAAATGCTCTTTCGGCTTAAAGTCCGCAGGCATCTTGGCATGCCATTTTCCGAAAAATCCCGTTCTATATCCCGAATGACGCAACACATCGGTGTAGAGTGACTGCACGGCTTCCGCACGCGCAAGTTCTTGATCCTCCGGACTTCCGTACGTCCGTCCTGTCAAACCGCATAATACCGAAGTGCGACTGACCCAACAAATAGAATGACTAACAAAAGCATTGTTAAATCGTACCCCTTCTTTAGCTAGACTATCGATGTTAGGGGACTTGATAAGTGTATTGCCATAGCATCCAAGCGTGCTAGTCGTTTGGTCATCGGCAAACAGGAAAATGATGTTAGGTTTTTCTTGTGCGGTCGCGATATGTGCGGTCCATTTAATTGCCAGAAATACCAGCACCAGGATGCCGGTGAAGCGTAACGCAGTAGCGTATCGATTCGATTGCGAGGTCGACATAGATGGGTGACTTTCGATGTTTAGTGGGGTAGGCCAACAAGATCCTCTGGTAGTTTGGCGACATCGAGTATCTTTTGCTCGGATAGAAGCAAATTTAGTTCACCGAGTTTCTCAGGTTGCGTAGTCGCTAGATCTTTTTTCTCATAGGGATCATTTTGCAGATGGAATAATTCCGTTTTACCATTTTCTCGGGCTATGATTTTCCATCCCTTCCAGTGCAAACTCTGGGTTGCACCTTTTGAGATATAAATGGGTCTTTCTCGCTCTTCGAACTCGCCACTGGAGAGAGTCTTCCAGCGACTTACACCATCCCATTGTAAGTCGTCCGTGCGATTTTCGCCCAGAACTTCGGCAATGGTTGGGAACCAATCAACGCAGTGCATCGGTGATGCAGAACGATGTGGCTTGAGTGTTCCCGGCCAATACGAGAAAGCGCAGACACGCGTGCCTCCTTCATACAAGGTGTTCTTTTGCCCGCGCAGAGGATCGTTTTCACTATTGAGAGGAGAGTCAGGTACGGTGCCAACATAGGCATTCTTAAGCGATTCGATTCCACCGTTATCACTGGTGAAGATAATCCATGTATTTTTCAGCTCACCCTTCTTTTCAATAACTCTTACTAACTCGGCAACTTTATCATCCAGTTGCGAAACCATGGCAGCCAGTCTTTGCCGAGATTCATGTTTGATAGGATCTGGCGAAAATTGAGTGTTCCGATACAGATCCTTATACTCCTGCGGAGCATCCACGGGCGTGTGAACCGCATGAAAAGGGACATAAACAAACCATGGACCATCAGCTTCCTCAATTCTCTTGATCGCCTCTGCGGCAATCAGTTCCGTTGCATTTCCATCTTCTTGAAATAGAATGCCATCGCGGTGCCAAGTATCTTCATACGGATTTCCGGCGCGATATTTATGGGTCCATGGATCCGCTGCGCCTGTCAAAGTGCCATAGCTCGAATCAAAGCCGTATTGGTTAGGAATCCATTCCGGCCGGGCACCTAAGTGCCACTTGCCAGTTAAATGGGTTCTATATCCCTTGGACTTTAAGAAGCTTGCAAGCGTGGTTGTTCCCAGTGGCATCGCTCGCAAATTGCTTGGCGCTAGGGCTTGAGGCCCAAATCGCCCTGGATATCGACCTGACATTAAAGCGGTCCTAGTTGGCGTGCAGACGGGTTGGACATAATGACGATCCAATTCGACGCCCTCGCGCACAAGTCGATCCAGCGTCGGGGTTTTAGCAAAACCCGCGTGCCAACCGACATCACTCCAGCCTAGATCATCAGCGACAATCAAGAGTATGTTAGGTCGATCTTGGCCATTCACATAATGATTAGCTGGGGCAAGAAGGCTGCTCGCAACCAAAAAACAAAGCCAAGAAAACGCGTGCGTGAGTTGGTGTTGTAGTGACATTATGGGCAAATTCAGGAAGAAATGAAACGAACTGTGTATGGATCAGGTTAGGCAATGAAGAAGCGGTTGTTGTTTCTCAAAACGGGTGAGATTGTCAATCGTGGTTTGTGCAATGGCTTGTAGTGCATTCGATGTAAAAAAAGCTTGATGGGCTGTAATAAGAACATTTGGAAAGGTGAGAAGCCGAGAGAAAACATCATCGGTGATAACGCGGTTGGAAAGATCTTCAAAAAATAGATCTCCCTCTTCCTCATAAACATCTAGTCCTACTGCACCGATATGCCCCGTCTTAAGGCCATTTATGATGGCTTGCGTATCAACCAGTCCACCGCGACTGGTATTGATGAGCATGTGACCTCGACGCATTTCGGCGATAGTGGTGCGGTTGATCAAATAAGATGTTGCGGGGGTCAGCGGACAATGTAGTGAGATGATATCACTATTTCTGAGCAAATGATCTAGGGGAACATATTCACCATAGGCCTGGCAGAATTCACTTGGTTTTGGATCGAACATTTTTACGCGACAGCCAAACCCGGAAAAAATTTTCGCGGTGACAGAACCAATAGCTCCTGTCCCAACGATGCCCACGTCGCGGCCATTAAGATCGAATCCCAGTAGGCCATCCAGGGAAAAGTTATTGTCGCGAACCCGCTGATAGGCTCGATGAAGATGTCGGCATAAGGATAAAGTCATTCCAACCGCATGCTCGGCGACAGCATAAGGAGAGTACGCGGGGACTCGAGTTATCTTGATGCCGAGTTCTTGGGCTTTGGGAATGGAAACTTGGTTATAGCCAGCGCAACGGAGCGTGATCAGGCGGACTCCACCTCGATGGAGGCAATCCAAAATTTCTGCATTCAGTGGGTCATTGACGAAGGAACAAACTGCGGGGTAGCCATCGGCTAGTTTACATGTCCTCTCGTTCAATCTGGTTTCGATAAATTCGAGTTCATGTCCTAAACTGCGCGCCAGTGGATCGAGAAATGCGCGATCGTAGGGCTTAGCGCTGAAGACAATACATTTCATAAAGCAACATCCCTGTGGCTGCCGTGCGGAAAAAAATGAGAACTGCATTCTACCGAAATCCGACGACAGAGGTAATAAAAAAGCCCGCTCAAACCATAAGCTTCAGCGGGCGATTTTAAAACTATCGTAAAGATGGCTCCAGTCGCGACTAGTTCAGCAGGGAATCGATATCCGTTAGCAGGTAGTCGGCAGCTTGTTCCTCATCCTCCATATCTGCAGCGAGCAGTTCGTACATCTCATCCATATCGCTTGCGAACAAATCAGCAAGTCGACCGGTCGGATAGCTGCTGGTGGCTGGTACGGTTGCCGCTCGGCGTGCAGAGCTGAACAGGACCGAATCAAGTTCGGCTTGTGCTTCTCGCAGTATGGAGTTTCCAACGGCACTTACCATCGCATTCGCATTAACGAATTGGGTTGAGGCTTGGGTAATCCAACCGCCAGCCAGATAGCTCAGGCTGACATCATCGCTACCTTCGCCTTCGGCAGAGCCTTCGCCTTCTCCGCTAGGACGCTGATTCAACGCGTTGATCACGTTCAAAGCATCTTGAGAGTTGACGACGTTATTGCCATCTACGTCCATAAACGGAGGTGGAGGAGCGGAGACGCCTGGAATCAGCGGGAATGAACCACCATTGCGATTGATGGCGTTGATGACGATCAAGGCATCGATCGCGGATATAAAGGTATCAGCGTTTACGTCAAACCGATTGCTTGGATTTTGCCAAGCGCTGGATAGAACATTAACCCGAACTTGCGCCACATTGGAGGTTGTTCCAACGTTATCGCGAACGGTGTAGGAGAATGTGGCTTCTCCAGTGAAGTCGGTAGCCGGGGTGAATCGGATCTGACCATCGGCAAGAACCTGTACCGAGCCTTGCGACGATGGTGGAGGAGTCACAATCGTCACGCTAGCAGGATCGAGCGTTCCATCTGGATCGGAATCGTTGGAGAGCACGTTGATGTTGATAGGCACATTGCGATTGGTAAAGGTCTGGTCGCCTCTCGCCGTCGGTGCATCGTTGACCAAAATGCTGACCGTCGCTTCATTCGATACCGCTCCAAGGATATCGCTGACGCGATAGGTAAAGGAATCTGTGCCGCGGAAACCAGCCGATGGACGATAGGTTACCGTACCATCGGTGTTGACGATTGCCGTACCTGAGCTCGGTAGGATCTCGAGTGACACGGAAGCTGGATTGATCGCATTATCCACATCCCGGTCATTGCTCAGCACGGTCAAGACACGACTGCCGCCAGCGGGAATGACAAAGCGACCTGAATCAGGATCATTTACAGCAACCGGTGCATCATTCACACCATTAACGGTGATTTGAACTGTTGCCTCGTTGCTCAAAGCATTAGCAGCATCTCGCACGCGGTAGACGAAGGAGTCCTGCAGCGATTGACCATTGCTTAATGCCTGCAGTTGCTGCACGGCTCTTGGATCGTAGCTAAACGAACCGTTCGCGTTGATGATCACAGGGGCACCACGAACACTGGTGACGTTAGCAGCCACAGCGTTTAATGTGTCATTTGGCAAATCGGGGTCTGTAGCTAAAGTCAGCAATCCCGGAGCGTTGACCGACAACAATGTGTCTTCGGTGATTGAGTAGGTAAAGCTGTTGGAAGCCACCGGGTTATCGTTCACCGCACTGATCGTGATCGTCAACAGCACTGGATCGGAGCTGTTACGGTTGGGAGCGACGTTGCTGCCATCATCCTGAGCGACAACACTGACAACCGCTACACCATTAGCATTGTTCGCTGGCGTAAACGTTAGTATTCCGCTGGAACTGATGCTTGGTAGTGCACCGTTAGCGAACAGCGCTTGGTCGGCTGGAGCTACGGTGACATTGAAGGTCACTATCTGTCCCACTTCTCCTGGATCGCCCGCTGGACCTGGCAAAATGTTGCTTGCCCAGGGTTGCGAGTAGGCCCCAGAATCTTCGTTGACCGTGACGTTGGGTCCTGCGGTGAAGGTCGGAGGATCATTGACAGGGATGAAATTGATGGTGACGGTACGAGTCACTGTATTGAATGCATCAACTTCACCGGTTTGAGCGTTATCGACCATGACACCGTCTTTACCATTGTCGATTAAGGTATAGACAAAGGTGCCTTGGGTAGTCGCAGGGGAGTCTGGATTGAAGGTCACCAAACCGGTTGCTGGGTTGTAGCTGACGGTTGAACCGACTGGCGTTGCAGAGCCAACAGGGGTCACTGGATGGATCGAGAGGATCTGTCCTTGACCTGCAGGAGGAGCGGCCGATTCATTGATTGGACCGACCGTGCTACCGGCCAAAAGATCTGCCAGCGGCACAGTGACCGATGAGCCCTGGCCTGCGCTGTAAGTCAGATCTACAGCCGTTGGTGTATCATTTCGAGGTACAACGGTGATATTCACTGTGGTATTTTTGTTTGCCAGCAAACCATTGCTGCTCACAACTCGGTACACAAAGGAATCGTTACCGAAATATTCGCCCTGAGGCGTGTAGGTAAAGTTGCCATTGGGGTTCAACGTTAACGAACCCTTGGTTGGTCCAGAAATCAATACTGCGGACAAGACACCGGCGGGAGTGCCAGCGTTATCGTTAACGAGAACACCATTGTTATTGAGCGAAGTATCCGACTCGGTGGTCTGAGTCGTGGTTAACGAACCATCTTCCAGAACGGCATACTGATCTGCTGTTCCTACAGGCGGAGTGCCGGGGAGAACGTTGATCATGTAATCTTCAACTTCACCATCCATACCTACACCGGTTGGCGACAAGCCACCCGCACTACTGATGCGGAAGCGGGCGAATGTATTGCCAATCGATGCACCGACAGGCGTGACCAAATTAAAGTTGTTGAAGCCGGGGCGAACCGGAACAGTGTTCATATACTGTTCGCCTGGATCATTCCAGTCACCGTCGCGATTCCAGTCGACCCATGCGTCGATCAAGCCTGACCTTGAAGCTTCGATGGTCACAACAACTGGGTTTGAGTTTTCGTTGAATACACCGGCAAACGTTACACCGTCATCTCCACCATCACCCACAGCATCAACCGCTGGAGTACCATCGGTTTCAGTCGTAATGACGCTGCCCAACAGCAATTGATTGTTGGCGAGCACGACATGGCGAGCACCATTATTATCGAGGATGGTGCTGTAACCAGGATCCGGAGCGTCGCTGTAATCGAGTTGTACACCTGGGAGCAGAATCGTGAATTGTGTTTCCTGATTGCTGCGGTTCGGAGCAAGCGGGTTGCCTGCAATATCAGTGATACCCTGGATACGCACGTTCGCAATATCGGTTACAACACTGGCACCGGACAAGAAAATCGTTTCACTTCCGCGAGACCTTGCTTTGGCTGCAAAGCTAGTGCCATTGATCGCATTGATGATTACGCCAGCCATATCGACAGCGGTAAACTTGGCCCACGGCGTGTAAACGATTGGCGTAGCTCCACCCGAAACACCGGACTGGAGCAAACGAGACGTTCCTGTATTTATCGTATAGCCAATTCCTTCGTTCAGTTTGACGACAGCGCCTAGCGCTTGAGCTGTGTTCAGACCGAGCGTAGTGCCACGAATCACATTGGCAATCTGAATTGCTACCTGATCTGCCGTCATTGCAGATGAGAAATTGATAACGGTGTTGCCAGGGGTTGTGTTGGCGTTGCTGTTAAACTCGAACGTTATCGTTTGAGTGCCGCGAGTAATGGTAAAGGTTTCGCCATCTTGAATAGCACCTGGGCCCGACATCGAGGGAACGAGCAATTCAAGGCTCTTGGTAACACCTGGAGAACCGAGAGCTTGAAGTACAGAGGAAGTCGTGCTTAGTTGTTGTCCGAGGCGACCGCCGAGGTGCACCAAGCCATTGCCTAGATTCTGCAACAGCGGCAAGTCGAAGGACTGTGCGCCCAGGGTTGTAACGATCGCAGCAGCAATGTCCGAGTTGGTCATTGTGCGAGCGAATGGAATCGCAATATTTCCTGAGCCGATGTTGGTGTCGCCAACAGTGTTGAACTCAAAAACTCTCGTCACACCATCTTGAGTAAAGCTAAAGCTTTGCCCATCCTGAACACCCGCAGATACACCGCTTGGAATCAGCTTGGAGTTGCTTATATCGAGAGTGTGGGCTGGAAGACTGCCGAGATGAATGGAATCGGTTCCAACAGCCTTCGGTGCCAAATTGAGCGTGGTATTTGCAAGTAGTACAGCCAGAATCTTATCGCGAACCTGTGTTGCTGTATCTCCTACGGCGATACCAATAGGCGTGTTACCCAAAACGGTATTGTTATTCGAATCAAGTTCGAAGGTTACTTCGGTACCGTTGAAGCCAACCTTAAAGGTCTGGCCGTCGATCACACCGCCGGTGGCCGCACCGACCGGAGGAACAGTAATCGCAAGTGTTTGCGGAACTTGGATGCTGAAACCGCTTTCGTATTCGTAGACGGCGCTGACGCCATTCTGATCTACGACTCGGAACTGTTGACCATCGCTAACGGATGTACCATCGAGACTGGTCAGCATAAAGCGGTTGCGATTGTTCAACGTGATTTCATAAGCGCTGCCTGGTCTCCAGATACCGGAAAGTGGCGTGAGACGGATGGTGCGATTGGTGACGTTGAAGCCGAAGGTGTAGTCGACTCCTTCCTTCAGTAATCGGCCATCTTCCAGGATCGAGACCGAGAGTTTCGATACGGTTGACACGTCCGGACCAGTTCCATTGTCTTCCAGGAGCAGGATTGAGAAATGATCCAATGTCCCTTCGAGCAACTGCACGTAAGTAAGGTTGGGATCGATGTCTCGACCTTCGTTATCGTTATCTTGGGCAACCAAGAGTTGTGCAATCGGGTTGACAAAGTCAGCACGATCGTAAGCTCCACGATCCTTGAATACGTTACCACCTTGGCCAGATGGCGTTGTAACCGCAGGATCATCGACTCGCAACTGTCCGGTAATATCTCGCGAAGGAGCCAGAATCGGAGAGAGTGGCAGGCCGATATTATCTTTGACTGAAACCAAAGCTGGACGGTCTTCGAGCACGTCAATCGAACTATCGATGGTCTTTGATAATGGTGCAGGATAGAAGTTATATTGACTTGCATTCACAAACAAAGGCTCGGTGGGCTGCAGCAAAATCGCTTGCGCACCTGTTCCTGTGCCCTGCACGGGGATTTGGTTATTCTGATAAATCGTATATCCAATAACCGTAGAACTGCTGCTGGAATCCACTCGAATACCGGTACCCAAGTTGGTCACGATATTATTCAAAATGGTTGGACTTGCATTGTTGGTAACGCTGATGCCGACATCGGAAGCACGCAAGCCGACAATCGTATTGTTTACCAACCTGCCGAAGGGTACCGAACCGTCCATGGTGTTACCGGTTTGGGTATCACCACTGAATAAAATACCGCCGCCTCGGTTTAACGCTAGCACGTTATTCGCGGCAACGACCCCCGGAACCCAGCCTTCCAAGTTGAACTGTGGCAGATTGCGAACCGGCCCGGATCGAGGCAGAACGCCTGCAAGCGGTGTCAGCGGGCTGGTTCGAGCAGCCGCATCGATAATGATGCCGAACGAACTGCTGTCACGAATGATATTGCTGTGCAAAATGATCTGGCCTTGGTCACGCTTGCGATTTGAATCGCCCACATCTTCTTTATCAAATGTATCAATACCAGAAACGACCCAATCAATATCTCCGAAGTCGTTGGTAGCATTGTTGTCCGCTGCCGCAGCACCGTACAAGTTGATAAAAATGGAGCCGCTTGGAGCTGACTCATTTCGCGAATCAGATAATCCAGCTACCACTTTGATCACGGCTTGCGAATCGGCACTGTTGATAGCGTCTCGAATCGCTCGTGCAATTTCGGCTGTGGTCATCGTAGGGGTATATGGAACTTCAATGTTACCCTGCGTGAAACCTGCTCCCGGTGCTGGATCGACAATCGTTGTGTCATTAAACTCGTATCGCAGCGTGTTGACACCATCACTAATAGTAAAGATTTGACCGTCAGCGATTTGTGAGCCTGGGCGAGCGACTAGGCTGAATCCTTGTACCAAACGTTCGTTCGTATCAAACGCTCGAGCGCCTGCCATCGGATCGAGCGATAAAGATGTACCGCCGCTGATACCGAAAGAAGCGGATCGACGAATCTCTAGTTGATAACGACCGAGTTCTACTTCATCTTTTCGTTCGCCAGCCATGGTGTTTGCTTGAGGTTCGTATTGCAAATTGGTGGCAAAGCTGGTTCCGCCAAAGGTACCATTGGAAACAATTTCGCCACGTTCTGCAAAGCCAACAATGATGTCATCGATGAAAACACCTTCATTGCGATTGTTTTGACCGCGAAGGCTTGAGGTGAAGCCACCGAACGAATCACCGGCCAAACGATTGGTCGAATTCGGGTTGCCCGCTCGTCGCGAGAGTCCTAGTTTTCCTGAATCAACCACACGCAGTTCATTTAACCTCAGGATTTCATTCTCTACGCGGAATGTGCTGAGGTTGGATTTCTCGCTGAGCTCGTTGTAGTGGAGAGCCAGGGCGGTACGAATCGCATCGCGAACCTGAATTGCGGACATATCATAGGTCACAAACACAGGCAGATTTCCAGCGTCAACGCCCGGCAAACCATCGATAAAGTTAGCAGGGAGTGAAACGCTTTGTGTCGCTGTGAGTGCATTGGGCACCGACAGGCGGGTTAGGTTGACAGGATCTACAGTAACTGTAAACCCATTGTTATTCAAAGCTGCTGCCATTCGGGACGCAATGGTACCCGAATTAACATTGACGCCGATCTGAATATCCGTTGGAACGGCAGGCGTTGCGGTGAATCTAAAGGTTGTTCCATCCACCTGGAAGGTAGAACCTTCTAGAATGTTCGCACCGCTCGGTGCATTGAAGGTCACACCGAAGTCGAATTCAAAGATCGAATCGACTGGGACGCCAGCGACTGTGCGGCGAATGGTAAATGTGTCGCCATCTGCCAGTTGATTTCCTTCAACGATACGGAGTTCTTCACCGCCTGTACCGATGCTGCCGAGACCCATCGAGCCCGCTGTTGAGAAATCGAAACGGAGTCGCACATTGGACTTCCCAGCCATGTCGCGAAGATCGATACGAGCTTGACGCCAGCTGTCGGCCGCGGGAGCCCGCGTCCCGTTGTTCGTGTCGCTCACATCGTACAATTCTTGGATCTGTAGATCTGTTCCGTTAAGGAAATAATCTTTTTCATCGTCAGCATTTTGAACGCGTTCGTTATCGAACATCGAGTTGTTGGTGGCGAGCAAATGCCACTGTCCATCTTCGCCGGCGGCAAAGACGCGGAACGAGTCCCGCATCACGGTAGTGTCGTTCAAATCGCTATTGGCATTCTCGGTGGCCAAGCGATAGTTGAAGTACAACATCGGCTTGTCTTCGGCGGAGTAGTTCGATAAATCCAATGGATTGCTTTCGATGCTACCTTGAGCGCCCCCAGGAAATTCGTAAGTGTTGTAGCGGGCTGGGTTGTAATCCGACGCAACACCTGTGTTGCCGAGATCCCAAACACCATCCCAATTGCCAGGGTTTGCAGCTCCTTCAAATCCGAAATAGAGACTGTTACTACCTGGGCTATCTGATTCCCGCGAACCATCAAAAATGCCTTCCACACCATGACCAGCATCGGTGCCACGGCGAGAACTGACGTGCCAAAGGTTTACGTCCAGGTTGCTGAAGGCCAAACCGTTGGCCCCACCGACACCGGTGCTGATCTTGGACTTACCATTCGCGAAGGCGGGGACCAATCGACCTCGAGTGTCAAAAGCGTAGATGTCCCCATTAGAAGCAATACCGAACAAGACGTTGCTAAAGCGTCCACCTTCCACGTTGCGCGGACCTACGGTTAAGCCGGAGAATTGGACAGGCGCACCGGTCGCAGGATCGATGATCGAAGCGATGTAGTCACCGCGATTACCCGTCGAGGCCGCACTGAAAGCAACATCCCCGGTGACCGAATTAAGAAGACCTACCTCGAACAAGTCACCCGACTCGGTTACCGCAAACATCTCGGAACCTACCATCGCGATCCCCGTCACATACCATTTTAATGTAGGTAGTATGACAGGTGCGGGAGTTGGAACAAAGTCGAGCATCAAGGGGCTGATGCGCGAAGCAGCGGTCGCTCGTTGGAAGAATGTCCTCGTGGTGTCGTAAGAAAATCCTGCTGGCAAGGAGACCGAGTTACCGGTCCAGACAACGCCTGGAATGATGGTGGAAAGCGAGGTAAATACCGTTTGGGCGATTTCCTCGGCGGAGAAATCCACACTGAAAGGAATTGGGATATTGCCCGGACGAACACTGATACCGGTAGACAACGCAATGATCCATGGAGTCGTATCAAAGAAGCCTGAATCGGCTCCCGTGAAAGTGAGTTCATTGCCATTGACGACGGCAACGATACCGCTTGGATGTGTGCCGTCTAAGACGTTCGCAATAGCGGCAGCAACTTCAGCATTGTCCCAGGTTTCTTCAACCAAAATGGCCGTTGATCCTGCAGTGACTCCGTACGCTCCAGCAACGGTCGTTGCGGCGGTTGCAGCGGTCAACTGTGTGTCGCCCGTTATCGTGATACGCTGAGTTCCAGGTAGCACTTCGGCGGCAATTGTCAGGCCGGCACCATTGATGGAATTGATGATCTGATTAACGATATTGTTGGAGGAATCATCCGTTCGATATGGAATTCGAATGGCGCCTGGCGCAGCCAATGTGGCGTCTGCACTGAATTCGAAAGTGTGTGATACACCGAATGCGTCGCGAATCACAATCGTCTGGCCTTCGAGGGCTGCAGAGCCACCCGCGGTGACGCGGATCACCGGACCAGTATCAAATTCGAAGGTAAATACCGTTGGTCCAACGGTCAGAGTGAAGGTGTTGCCGTCGGTTGGCACTAAGCCTGGTGGAGTAATATTCAAGCGAATACCGGGTTCGGAATCGCCTAAATCGAATTCATAATCACGTCCGTTAACCGAAATAATATCACCGTCAATGATATTGCCGGAAGAAGTTAAGGTCCGAGCCGGCGAGGTGTACAAGACTCGCGGTGGCTGAGGATTGATCTCAACGGTTGTATTCACCCAACCGCGTTCTCGAATCTGAGTACCTGCCGTGTTAACTTGTGCCGTGCCGGCCGCCGCACGTCCTGCATCGACGCGGTCTGCTGCCGGCGAACTGAGTGCAGCACCCGTGACAGGGTTCATCTGATAGATAAAGTTGCGAGAATTCTGTTGGTTGTTGGTGAGG
This sequence comes from Pirellulaceae bacterium, assembly GCA_044359485.1. Taxonomy (GTDB): domain Bacteria; phylum Planctomycetota; class Planctomycetia; order Pirellulales; family Pirellulaceae; genus JAFLCP01. Next base: position 16,034 of record JBIKMB010000015.1, read on the forward strand.
GCCGTCCAGGTGAGTTGCTCGTAACCTCGGCTTCCCGCTCCATACAAACCAAGCCCAGTTCCTGTTGTGTATGTGATCGCACGGAACTGAATGCCCACACCATCGTCGCCGGTTGTATCGGGATTTGTTGCAACCTTCGCATTATCAGGTGGGTTATTGTTGTTCTGGGTGAACGTATCGATGTTCGAGTTACCTGCAACTCGGTTGGTGCCGTTGCCGGCAGTATCAATTTGGATGTAGTTCCCGTTGTTGTTGTCCGTTGATGGGACGGTCACAGGAATTTCGTAGCCATACAGATTGCCATCTGGTCGCATAGCGATGTCGAACACGCGTGGGAAGGAGCGGATCGCGGTTTCTGCGGCTCCCGTCAAAGAATCGACTGTCACAAGATCTGATGTCGTACCACCTGGGGTGGGACGCGTCACGAACAGCACCACATCGCCGAGCGTGTAGTCAATCGCATTGGCATTGCCCGTGAAAGCAACCTGCAACGCTCCGAACGCTGTAGTTTGTGGCGACCTATTGAAGCGATCTTCGACGATCTTGTGGATACTGTTGACAGGTTCCAAACGTGCCAACGGGTTGGAAGGATTACCTTCTTGGAATTGTCGCAGATCGGTTGGAATCTGAGAATTGTTGGTAACTGCCAGGAAGTATGTGCCAGCGACCAGTTCGGTAGATCCCAAGTAGGCGTCCAAGAAACCGACGCTGCCGCGCGATAAATCGTCCAAATCCGTTCCGTTGAGCGGAGCAGGACGGTCGTCGGCAATATTCGAGTCGGTACCAGCTGCTACCAACTGAACACCGTTGGGCGTGTTGTAGTAAAGCCAGAAAGACGTATTGGGTCGAGACTGTCCATCGGCATAATCGATATCGATAATTGTCGCAAGATGCTGGGCCAACCCGCTTCCTTGAATGGAATCGATGTTGATGTCAAATCGATACCAGTCGACATCGGTTGCGGTCGCGATTTCACCCGCGACGCTGAGAACTGCACGGTCGGTGTTGGCAAAGTTGCCAAGATTAACCGCGCCACCAACGGTATTGTTCGTATCAACGCCAGCTTGTAGAGGCTCGTTGGCTTCTCCAATTAATGGCGAATGCGCAGGCATACCGAAGACTTCGATTCCAGTGGTTGCATACCGAATATCGGCATATCGCACGGATGATCCACCCCACTCATCCATTTCACGCAAACGCACTTGCAACTGATAGCGACCGGTGGTCTTACCATCGCGCAGTTTGGCTGGATCGGTCAAATCGTCTCGATTTGCAGTTGTATCCAAAGAATCGATATTGGAACTTCGGACGCGAACGAAATAGGTGTTCTCTTCTCCCAAAACGCCAGGCAATACAACTCGGAAACCTGCATCGAATGGGTTTGTTGAGTAGAAGTCCGTGGTCGTGCCGTTGCCATTCTTTGGGAAGAAGGCATCACGAGGTAAACTGTTGGCTTGATCCAGCGGAATCAATTCGGGATTTTTATAAATGCTGTAGCTGCCGAGCGCTTCATCGTAACTATTGTCGCTCAGAGCGATGATCTCACCATTGCCGTTGATCAATTCGACTACGGTGTCCAACGCATTGGTGGTTCGATCGATATCGATCCAAACTTCAGTCCCAGCGCTACCTTTGAAGCTGTAAACATCGATATCAGATTTCTCGTTGATAACACCTTGTACGGTGAAGCCTAGACGGAGATTCTCATCTCCTTCATCTTCAGCGGCCGCAAGGGCTCCAAGTTGCTGAGCGTTGGATGGAACTGCATTGGTGCCGGGGGCGGTAACTCGCGGTGATTCTTGCTCGACGATCGTTTCAACGTTCCGATCATGGCTAAATTTATCCAGGCGAATGCTGCGCCAATCGCCCGCACTACCGGTGCTGTCACCGTCGCCATTGGTATCATTCTGCGCGAGTCCCTTGGGATCGAAACCTGCTCCGATCGAATCATCCCGCAATGAGGTGAGGTAGACTGGAAAGCCTGGGCTGCCAACGATCTGAACAATACCGCCGATACGATCATCGATTTCCAGAGGTCGACCGGTCGCCGTAAAGCCTGCGTTGGCGGACAACTTGACTACCAAGCTCTCGGTGGGACGGCTCTTGAGCTGAATACCACCCATCACATTCAAATCGGGAACGAGTATCTCGTCACGCAGAACGTGGACGATATCGGTATCATCCCATACGGTGGCGGTCGTAAGTGTTTGGCCACGTACGTCCATGCCGTTGATGGAGTTATCACCAACAAAGTTACCGTAGATCATGGGGCCGAGGTTATCGACCACTTCGGTGAGCCGATCTGAGAATCCACGCTGCCGTCCGCCATCCAAAACACTGTCGGTAGTTAGTGCATTGGCATTAATGCTGATCACTGGAGTGTTCGGTATGGGATTATTGCGGAAAATATTATCGATAATAACCGGTTGGGCGCCACGAACAAAAATTACAGCAGCTTCATTAAAACCGTGGCCATCACGGTTGGAAGTCGATTGGGCACCAAAGCCACTTGCGTTCTGCTCGTAAACGGCGTTGCTGATTCGAACGTCTGCTTGATGAATCTCCGTGGCATTAAAGCCCGCGAAGTTGCCTGAGATACTTGTGATACCACCAGCGAAGGTGATCAAGGAATGATCGATGCTGCCTTTGCTGAGGTGACCGAAATATAGGCCACCCCAATCACCTGCATTCGGATTGGTTGTTCCGTCGTTGTTCGTATCGAAGGTTCCTGATGCACCATAGCGGTCGTCGCGTCGGCTGGTAAAGACGACTGGGATTCCATCGCGGCCTTCGGCGATTAAAGTTGCCCCAATGCCCGCTTCAATGCGTGCGCCATCGCTCTTGACCACGATGCCCGGATCGATAATCAGACTTGCATCCAAACGTGGACGATTCAATTCAGGCCGATCGACTAGAACGTTGCCCAATGTGCCACCACGATCGACATAAATTGAGCTGCTGCGATTCAATTCGGCCACGAGCTCGAAGTTACCAGTTGTACCAGTTTGGCGATACAAACGCCGAGCCACAAAGCCGCTTGGGGCGGTTGGTAATGTTAATTGGACCGCGTTGAAGGTCGTGCTGGGTGTCGTGTGGGTCAATGTTACAGATTGAGTGGTGTTGCTAGCCAGCGTTTCGCCACCTTGGGCATCGACATATACCAGTCGGTAGCGATAGCTTACCGAGCCGCCAACAGGAGGAGCTAGAAGACCGCCAGTGACACGTACACCACTCAAGGTTGCTGTATTGATGGCAGGTCTTGAACTCTCAAGCTTCGGACCACCCGCAGTACCAGCCAATACCAAGTTTTGGCCGATCACGTGCGTGATGTCTGTATCATCCCAGCGACCAGCTACAGTTTGCTGAGTTGTAGCATTCCCAGCAAGCGTATCGACACGGATAAACAAGCCGTTTGTGGAGTTGTTGCTCAGCAGATTCTTGCGGACCATTGGACCAACTCGAGTGTAGTCTGGCGTAAAAGTGCCGTTGAGTTGGAACAACGAAGTGTTGAACGTCGTTTCTTCAAAACTGTCTGGATCGGCTGAAATAGCCGCATCCGAGCTCCGCGAGATCGAGTTGTAAGTGATCGTCGGACGAGCTTTGGTCATTTGAATTGGGGTAATCACGCGATTCTGCGAGTCGAGCGAAACTTGACCACCGCCGAATCGAATATCGGCGTGGTTGATGTAATCCAAGAAGATACCTTCTCGCTCGAAACTGAATCGACCTTCGGCCTGATCGATGTCATTCTTAAATTCAATTCCACCCCAGTCCCCAGCGGTTGGCAAGGTGGTAATCGGGTTGGTATCAATGCCGATAGACTCATCTTGATAGCTGGTGAAAATAACGTTTTGACCGGGCTTACCGAGGATTTGCAAATTACCTCGGCTTCGGTCCACACTGCTGGTGGTCGATCCAACATTGATACTCGAGCCACGCAGTTTAAATACTGCACCGGCATCGACCATCACTGTTACACCGCGAGGTACATTCATCGTCGCACCATCACTGAGCGGTTGATTCAGCGGTCCGCCCGTTCCGATTTCGTAGGCATAGCTGTCCGCAAGCGTGAGCGGGTTGCCATCTAGACCTGCATTGCCCAAGATGCGAACAATGTCTCCTTGACGAGCTACCGACAAAGCACTGGAAATCTTGTTGAATGGATTGGCCAGTGAGCCAAGCGCGGGAGCGCCAGGCGCAGTGTTCTGCACGTGTGACTTATCGACAAAAATGGTTCGAACTTCGGGGCTGGCTGAATTGGTGAGCGGTTGAGCTGCGCGGAACCAGAAGCTATACACCCCACCGGCAACGCCATCCAAGTCGCCATCGAGTGCTGTGTTATCGATATCGACAATCTGTCGGTTGACAAGGGGCCGGAACGTCGTACGGATCGAGTAACGACCTTCGGAAGTTCCATTCATTCCGGAGTCGTTCACATCTGGGTTGTAATTGGAGTTCCCCGAGGCACTTACGCCCAGGAAGTACACCCCAGCCGACAAATCGAGTTGTAGGAACGAATCTTGGCTATAGTAGTCGTCATTAACCGCGATAACTTCGCGAACAATTTCCAAAGTAATCGGGTCGACTTTTTCACGATAAAGCGTCAAGTAAGAATCGAGTAAGCTGCCGTCGGTAGATCGCTCTGCGACGATTTCTGCAGTAAACAAGCCAGCTTGACCAGGAGCGATTTCGAACCGATACATATCGACATCACGGCTATCTGGGCGATGGAGATATCGTCCAGCGATAATGTCTTGATCGCCTGGGAAGATCGGCTCGGTTGGGTTGGTACCCAGCAATCTTGGTTCTCCGCCGAGCGTTAGATTGCTATAGTTTCCTCCCATGATGGTGCCGGGAGGAAGATCGGACATTTGTCCCAAGCCGAGCAAGTTACCAATTTCCCTCATCGCGACTACGAAGAAACTTGGCTTGATATTGTCGGAAGCACCGAAAGCATCGTTCCAAGTTTCAGCGCGATCGAGGATGACCGTTTGGCGACCGAAGGTATGATTCGAACGCATGCCGGGGTCTTGGAATCCAGCCAAGCCGAGCGTGCCCCCTTCGAAGCTGTTGCTACCCAGTGGGATCAGGTCGCCGACGACAATCGTCCAGTCATCAGCGCCCGTTGGCGCATCGGTCTCAACAAACTTGATTCCAAGATATTGCGCATAGAACGACAAGACTTCTCGAACTCTTTGCTCTTGCAATGGGGAGATCGAACTGAACAGCAACGTACCTTGGGAACTGGTGCCGTAAGGCTGGGTCTTGAGGAAGTTGTATCGCTGAACTCGAATCGTGCTATCGACGTCCGGTAGGTCGTCGCGCAGGTGGTTGATGTTGGTGAAGTCTGTATCGCCAGGTGTTGCGTTTATTTCTCGGACACCGGGGCTATCAGGAGCGCCCGGGAAATCGAGATTGTAAATCGTTGGATTCACAATTTCCGAATTGACCAACAGGCTTTGGAAAGAATTTACCAAGCCCAGATTGCTCGCGTTGTTGAACGTATCGGCGGGATCAGCGGCGAACAGATCGATCGATGTTGGGGCAACTGGAATCGCTTCGCTGGTACCGATTCGCAATCGGAATGCGGCACCGTTGTAGAGCGAATAATTAAAGGGGTTTGAAACAGTATTGGAGTTGTCAAAAGTGAGCGTAACTTTGTTATCTACCGGACTGTAGCTTACAGACGTCGGAGTAAAGCGGACGTCGTCTGTATTGCGAACCGTGTTCTGGGTCAAAAGCAATTGATAGAAATCACGATTGACGACTGCAGGATCCGTAGGTGCACCGGTCGAAGTGACAGGAACTGGCCAGAGATCATCATCGTTGAAGTAGACTTCAATCGTATTGGAGTCTTGAACCCAGAGGTTGCCGACTTTTCTTACCGGCTGCGGAACAACGCTGACGATTTGAGCTCCCAATTCCAAACGGAAGTCAATCGTATCACGATCCGTTCCAGGTACGCGTGGCTCGAGCAAGATTCCATCTAAGTTACGAAGGCCGATAACACCCCGGTCTGGATCATCGTAACCGAAAATTTCGATTCGATAACGATCATTGGGAAGAGCGTCTTTAAAGCGAGCTATCACAATTCGATTGGTATCACCGAAGCCCAAGAAGCCTGGTTGGATAACAACGTCATTACCGTTTCCAAATACACCATCGCCACTTCGAGTGATACGGATAGAACCAAGAGTTGCAGGATCTAATTGTTGGGCTCCGTCAAAACGGAAAATTAATTCGCGTGGCGAAACGGAGAGTCGATTCAAATTTGGATCGACAAAACTGAAAATCGAACCAGCATTCGGATTGACGCTGATTAATTGAGGAGCGCGAACATCGGCATCGGTGCTACGGAAACCGGAACCTGCAATGCCGAGGCTATAAAGTTGTACAATGTTGCTTGAACCATCGACGCGAATGAAATATTGGCCTGGGGTGCGAATTTCGAAGTCGGTCAAAATTTCGGCGACTCCCAGTCCACCATTGTTGACTTGGGCCAAAACGGTTTGTCCATCTGAACCTAAGAGTTGGAACGACAAGTCGCTGTAACGCAAGCTGTCAACCGGTCCTACTGAGCCGCCCGTGGGGGCGACGCTGTACTGGAAGCCAACTGGTGTGACGGACAAAGTCAATCGTCCCGCGCTCGGGGCGTCTATGCTGAAGAAGTCTCGGTCCGCGTTGTTATCCATGGACAGAAGTGTGCGTGTCCGGAGCCCATTTCGGATGGTCCCCAAGGATGTTGCGGTCGCGGCGGAATCGTTGGATTCATCATCATCGCCGTAGAGCGTTTGGGCTCCCAAAATGTCGTCATGCTGAGGACCATAAAAAGCACCGGAATACTGCGTTTCCATCAGTTTGGTGTTGTTTCGCGGATCGACGTGGCCAAGTCCGATTCCGTGTCCAGCTTCGTGCGTGAGAGTATTGATTAAGGCACGGTTTTCGCCAGACGCACCGTCGGCGTTGATACGAAAGAACGAGTCATTGGTGTCAACGACCATATCGCCGTCGAAACCTCCAATGCCTCCGCTGTTGGGAAAATAGTTATAGGCCAAAGTGCCGAAGTCGCCATCAATGTTAACGCCACCGATACGCATATCGCCGCGAACGCCTTGAATACCTCGGTTGGTACCGCCCTGAGGCGCGCCATCGTCAAACGATTCATAAACGAAAGTTAATCCAGAAACCTTAGCCCAATTATCATAGGCTCGTTGAACTAACGGGAACCAAGGGCGACTGGCGACCGGACCGGTGCCACTGCCGTAAATGCCGTCCATAAAAGCGATAAAATTACTTGGACCTTGATTTTGGCCCACCAAAGTTCCATCCGGTACGATGCTCCAAGTTACCGTCGCAGGATCGCCGACGTTCGGTGATATACCACCCACCGGATTGATCCAACGACCGTTGCTGCCCGCATCAAAATTGCCGGAGTTATCACCCGGTTCACCCGTCCCTGCACTACCCTGTTTGTAAAAATCAATCCAGGTGTCCATGTATTCTTGAGAGGTGCCAGGAGCAAAGATAACTCCTGCAGAGTCGATTGCCATCAACTCGCGTCGCTCTAATGTTTCAAGCAAAATTTGACGCAGCAGTGCGCGCTTCTTCTCAACACTCTTCTTCTCAACACTTCGAATGCCACTAACCGAGTTGCCGTTTTTGAACATGGCCATTCAATTGCCCTTAGAAACCCTAAACCCCGGAGTGAATAACCGGAACCGTTTATCGATACCGCCTGACTTAACGCGACAAGACATTGCAGGCAAACCAGCCAACACCGCCCAGCAGACCGCCGGTATGGAGAGGCAAGTCTATTCTGCTTGCCGCACCCCGTTCTGTCACTGTCTGAAATGCTGACGAATTTTCAGATTGTTCCGAGAAGCCTCGTTTTCTTGACCGTAGCCAACACGAATATGCACTTTGACGATTGTATCAAAGAAAACGTCCAATTTCGCATGTCCCCCTTAAAGGAGGGTGCTTAGGGCAGCTCGGACGTGCGTTGGACGACCAGAAGCAAGCAAAAGTTCCCACTTCCGCTAAAGTTGGGAAAATCGTTACTGGAAACGAAGGAATATACCTATTTTGGGTAGCTAAACGCGTCGTTGAAGCGCATTGATCACGATCAAAGCGTCCATAGCGTTGATTAGGCCATCTCCCGTAGTGTCAACGTAGGGTGGGGAGGGAAGGTCGATGCCTGGTCGCAAATACCGGGTCCCGAAACGGTTGAGATTGTTGATGACGACCAAAGCATCCATCGCATTGAAGAATGTATTGTTGTCGCTGTCCAACGGATCGAAAGGATTTTGCCACAGCGGCAAGTCGTTATCCTCGATCACCAAATCGATACTCGCGGCTGATACCCCGGTTGCACTAGCCGAAAGGCTGAGGCTCAGCAAACCTTCGACTGCGTAGTCGTCGATCGCTTCCAAATTAAATTGGAAGGATTGGGAACCTGCTGGAATGGTAATAGAAACTGGTAACGCCAATTGTTCCGGTAGGGACGGTGTTAGTTGAACGACATAGCCGCCTGTGGGGGCGGGGAAACTCAACGAGACGGTCGCTCGAGCAAAATCTGCTGGCGACTTTTCGGCCAAACGAAAGTTGTCAACCACAAGTTGTAAGGACTCGATATCGAGAACGGAGACCGAATTGGCATCGGATCGATAACCGGTTGCTGAAGCTAGTAACTGAACGACGATGGTTCCATCCAGAATAGCATCATCTTCTACGGTGACTGGAACGACCGCATCGGCTGCACCGGCGGGAATGGTTACGGTCGCTGGCACGACCAATTCGGAGGTGTCAGAACTCGACAATTGAACAATCAATGGCTGAGAACGATCGGTGTTGCTGCGTGAAATGGTCCATGTCAAAACACCGGTACCGGCGTTTTCATTGACAATATTTTGATTCACTAAACCTGAAATGGTTTCATAGTCGGTAACTTCAATGGGCACGTTTGCACTGGAGAATCCGGAGGCGGACGCTGTGAGAGTGACCGAAATCGTACCATCCAGCAGCGAATCGTCCACCGCTTCCAAATCGACAAGCAATTCGGAGGCTCCAGCCGGAATCGTTATGGTGGGCGGAAGCCGCAATTCTGATGTGTCGCTGGAAGTCAATTGGACGGTCAGTGGATTCAGGGATACTCCCGTACGACGAACGCTTAACACGGCAGCTTTCGTCCCCGCATTTTCATCAACGCTACTTTTGGAAAGAGATAGACTCAGCTGTGGTGCTGCTTGCACGGTGACGGTAAAGGTTCTGGTTGCTGATCCTCCATCATCGTCGCTCACCCGCGCAACTGCAGAAAACGTGCCGAGGTTGTTGAAAATGTGGGAGCCATCAAAGAAACCAGTGGTCGCATTTCCCGGTGAACCCATCGATTCGATGGATGCGCTGCCTGTTTGGGGTGGAGAGCCATCACCCCATTCAATTCGGAAAGTGAAGCGTTCTTGACTCGGCGGAGATGCTTGAGGATTGTCAAAGCCCAGATCGGAGAACGTGCCCAAGCGCGAGATGACCAAGGGGGTTCCAACGACAATATTATAGTTGCCGATCGGAGCTAACGTGGGTGGTGCGTTGCCAATTTGAAGGGTTTCGCTCCAGCCGCCGGTTCCAGCTCGTGCACCTACCATTTGAACGTCGACATCGTAACTTCGGTTATCAGCAAAGATGCGACTACCGCGGATCGTGGCTGACGGTTCAATCAAGCTCCACCCGATATCTTGCAATCCGGCAAGGTCGAGCCGAGTCAGATTCTTGCGAGTACCGGCGGAGAGGGTTGGATCCATGAGTGTTTCTTTCCCACTATCGGTTGTTCCTTCCGCCCAGTGCACGCGAATGGAGTCGGTGGGCACATTGCCGCCCAGGTCATATTTCGCTTTGGCGTTACCGCCAACGAATTGTGTTCCACTGAGATAAGTGGCCCAACTCGGTGCTGTACCGAATCCAAGGATATGGCAAATTTCATGGATCGCAGTGGAAAGAAAATCATTTTCTGTTGAGTCCAGGCCGATCGTGCTGGCGCCGAAATGCCAACTGGTGTTGGACCGAAAAGCGATCGATCCTCCCCAAGGGCCATAATCGGTCGGTGTTGACGCCAATGCGCCGGTTTGTCCTCGAGCTTTTACAAGATCCAGAAAAGCTTGGGTGCCACCGGCAGAATAGCCTCCAGTGGATGCGAGTCCCAGCGTGTTACCGCTCAGATTACGAGCTCCCACGTAGACGACCAGCTCGTTGGCTGCAATAGTCAAATTCGCGACAGAAGTCATTTGCCCGGTGCTTGGATTTTGGAAACTCGCATTCCACTGATTCACGCCGGAGGGTGCAATTGCGGCCAGAGTGTCGGAAAATTTGGTTGTCACGATATCGGCGGCAAGCTGCAGCAATTGTCGTCGGCTTTGATCCGCGAAGAATCCCGACGAATCCAAAGAATAATCGAAACGAATTCGAAGCGCTCCGGAACTTGGTTGACTGATGACTTGGGCTGCCGATTGTGTGCCGTCGTTCCAGGAGATCGTACCGCTGATATTGCCAGAGAGGGCGGAAGTATCCAAGGTGCGTTCGATGGTCACCCATTCCCCTTCCGTCGCCAAAACACGGCGAGGTTCGAGCGATTCAAAGCCCGCCAACCGATACTTCGTTTTGAAGCGTGAGAATGATGACTTCATAGATATCCGGCCTCTACCTCGGTTCGGTTCAAGCGAGCGCGTGACAGAAATTTGGAGTGATCAAATAAGGCATTTTTGGCGGAGACCGCTGCGGCCGAATTCAATGTTTAGACCAAGCCGCAAAGCAAATCGACCTATTTTCAAATTAGTTGAGACCCAGCATCCCTGCGCTTGGTGTTCAGCAAGAAAAATCTAATTCTCACAAAATCATACGTCGGTTCGGCGACGAAGCGTAGTCTTGGTTGCGGTCCCTGTGGACGCGGCTTCCGTAGTTCTTGACCGTTTAAGCCACTGCGGAGGCTTAAGAGCCGGTTCAGAAACTGCTTCCGCCGTATTGCCCTCGATGTCGCCTAAATACTCTTCCTGGACTCTCTTGTGTTGCTTGACTTCCTCGGGAGTTCCTTCGCAAAGGACCACACCCTTATGAATAACGTAGCATCTGTCAACTGTTCTGAGTATCTCCATTGCTGCGTGATCAGTGATCAAGATGGCAATTCCCGTTTCGCGTAAGCGTGTGATCGTGCCACGGATGCTCTGAACGGTCACCGGGTCAATCCCTGCATAGGGTTCGTCCAGCATGATGATTTGGGGATTGGAAACCAAGCACCGTGCGATCTCCAAGCGACGTCGTTCGCCCCCCGAAAGTTTCGCCGCTCGACTGCGGCGAATATGGACGATGTCGAATTGCTCCAGAAGCTCTTGAGTCCGCTTGCGTCGGGTGCGACGATCGACTCCCAAGAGTTCCAGCATGCTGGAAATGTTTTGCTCGACGGTCAATTTGCGGAAGACGCTCGCTTCCTGGGCCAGATACCCCATATGTCCATCACGGGCGCGGCGATACATGGGCCACTGCGTTACATCCTGGCCTCCCAAGAGAACCTGACCACGATCGGGTGTTACCATGCCGCAGGTCATGCGAAAACTGGTCGATTTGCCCGCGCCGTTCGGACCGAGCAGCCCAACAATTTCCCCGGGAGCCACGCGAAAAGAAACGCCATCGACGACCTTGCGTCGCCCATAGGATTTCTCGAGCGATCTTACTTCCAGCACATCCATGTGCTAACCCTCAACTTTTACCTGATACTTGTTTTACCTGTTACTTTACTTAGAGGCTATCCGGAAACCGCGGCTAACGCCGTCGGCTGATGGTTTTAGGATGGGCTCCTCGCTTCTGGGGGATCGAATCTAGCGAAGATAAGTCCGTCATTGTAAATCCCTAATCTCGGGAGATCGATTCATCTTTAGCGAATCAATCCCAACCGTCCAAATTGAGGCACAAACATGTAGGGGGAATGAGGCCAAAGAAGGACCAACGCTTTTCCAATCAGCAATTCTCTGTTCACATAATGGGTGTACCACGATCTGGCATCTGCGCTGGCGGCCGAATTGTCTCCCATCGGAAAGAATTGCTTGTCTTCTAAGGTATAGCTCCTCACGCGTCGCATGCGAAACAGATTCGTTTTATCCCAAGTAGTCGGCGAACTGTAGACCGTCTTTATTACGGCCAATAGGAGTTGTTCGCTATTGAGTTCCGAGCGAGCGGCTTGCTCAATGATTCGACGTGTTTCGGGATCGACTACCGATTCGATCAAGTCCGTATCGAGCGGGTAATCGGTCAGGTGTCCGCCCATCGAATGTGCGATGTAGTAAACGTCTCTCCAAACTTTGGTTCGTTCTACGGTCATTTTTCCTTTGGCCAATCCGATGGCGATCGGCGCTGCATCCAGCGGATCGTTTGGCGTCCAGTGCGGGCGTTGCTGCTCTACGGATAGTTTTCGACTGTCATCGTACGTCGTTGGAAAATCAAATTGGACCAAGCGACCGTTCACCCAGAGAAACAATTGATTGTCCACGTTGGCAATTTTGATGCGATACTTCCCTTGCGAGCGAACGGAGGTTTGAGCTTTGGGGGACTGGGATGCGGGCACCTGTTCCCAAATATCAATAGGGGCATTTTCATAGAGGATTTGCCAGCTCGCCTCGCCGCTGGAAGTCAGTATTTGGCACTGCAAGCGAATCCCTTTTTCAACCAGTTCAAGAATCAGGGTCCCTTCATTGGAAGCATCCAAATCGATCTCAAATTCGGCAAGCAAATCGCCAACCCAGTGATTGCCATCTTCAGATTCAATGGACCGCGAGCCGCCATGACCAATGCTGTACTCACTGCTGCGGGCTAAGGCTTGATCGGGATAGAGTCCACCTTTATAGTTGGGATAGATTGAGCCGTCTTTCTTGTAGACCGCTGCGTGGGGCGCAACGATCATTGCATTGTAACTAGCAAAATCGGTGATCAGCGTGCCGGTATGGGGAGCAACGTCCTTGAAATTTCCCTGGCCATCGTGGACTTTGCGCCATTCCTCCAGCGAAGGAAAACGATGAAAATAACGGAGTAAACTGGTATCTGAGAGAGACGTATTGGTGGCATCCACTGTTGCTCGCCAAGCCTTTTCCGTGAACGTTACGTCCCATTTGGCACTCGACTGCACCGGCCAGCTTTGCCAATTGCTTGGCCAACCCGCTTTGACAAGACTCCCGGGGACGTTCGCGGAGTCAAAAACGTCTTGTTGTAACGTTTCCACTTTGTCGACGGGCTTGCGGGCAATTGTAAAGGTTTGTTCTGTGCCTTCCGATGAGGGAGTTCCGCCTTCCGATAAGGGAGTTCCTTCTCGCGGATCCAGAGGCTTCGTATAGATGTCGCCATGTTGAATCAGAATCTGTTCGTTGGGGCAGCCAATCAAGCGTTTGATGTAGTTGATTCGGGCATCTTGCGGATACTTAAATACGATGACATCCCAACGTTTGGGATCCGAGAAAAGGTAATTGAATTTACCGACAACAATGCGATCTCCCATTGCAGTCTTATCTCCGGTAGTCCGGAGATCTAAATTATTTTGCGAGCGGCACAGCGGGCAGATGCCTCCGATCACAATGTAATCGGTTCGGCCACCACTATTTTGGTCGGTTTCTAAACTCGCCCCGGCATGGTAGCGCATACCGCAGTCGGGGCAGCGGATATCCTTGTGGGCTCCAAGCAAGGTGGGTGCCATGGAACCGGTCGGGATGACAAAAACTTCAGCAACGAAGGACTTAAAAAAGAAAGCCAACACCAGCGCCACAATGAACGATTCCAAAAGCTCTCGATAACCGCCAGAAGCATCTTTTTTGTTCTTTTCCGAATCGTTGGAAGATTCAGAACCCTTCTTGGCGTTGCCTGGTGAATTCAAGCTTTCACTCCCCATAAAATAATCGGTGGGATTCGGTCATAACCGCAGTTCGATCGCTGTCGCCTTGGCTCATGCCATTGCCTGCCTCTCTCTTGCGTTCATCCTCGGTTTACGCTGAAAACGCTGCCATGATTTCGGGCAGAGGTCGGTCCCAAACAGTTGTGGATTCTTCGCAGCGGTTTGGGCAAGTATATTCCTTTAGTTCCGCGGCGCACATGCGAGTTCAGCCCGCTTCATGCTTTCCATGCTTTTCTGAAGGATAGTCCCCACTCCCGGGCTATAGTCAAAAACCTCGACCGACACCCAACCGTTGTAGCCAATACTACGCAGGGCCGCGAAAATCGGTTCGAAAGCCACTTCTCCCATACCTGGCCCCAAAAGATTGGGATCATTCGCATGGAAATGTATCAGTTGATCCGCGTTCTGCTGAATAATGCTAGCGATGGGAGTGCCTTCGGTCGACATTGCTTTCACGTCGAGATGGAGTTTCACATTAGGGGAGTCGATCCAGTGAACGAGTTCTTTCCCCTGATGGGCGTAATTTAGAAAGTTGCCCTCCGTAGGCCCGAGCGGCTCAATGGCCAAGGTGATGCCTTTTTGTTCAAGTGATTTTGTGAATAGACGTATTGTGTCGGCAGCGTTGGTCATCGCCTCAGAGTGACTCATGTCCGCTGGGAAATTGCGCTGTAGCGGTGAGCCTAAAACCATAATGTTTCCTCCGAGGTCGACACATAACTCGATCAGTTCCTCGAAGTAAGCCGCCGTCTTGCGTCGAATGTCCGGATCGCGCGTTGTCAAATGGAACCCTTGAGTCTTGGCCAGGAGCCAATGCAAACCGATGATCTCCATTCCTATCGAAGCGGCCAGATCGCAGACTTTTTGCCGATCGGCCTTGTTGATAGAAGAAGCGTAGGGATGGTCCGGTGGAGCCAAAGTAAACGGGGCGATCTCCAGACCGGTGTAGCCAAGAGCCTTGGCCTCGCGCATTCCTTGTTCCAAGCTTCGGTCGTGAAAAAGTTCGTTGCAGATTGCATATCGAAATGTGGCGGACATCTTGGGTGCTCTCTCGGATCGGGATGGGGTAGGCGGTTCTGGAGTATCTGGAAGGCTAAACAATTGGTATGCTAATCAAGTGATTTGAATTTATTTTGGATCTTTTTGTCTCTCAGAGTTTGCTTATCTTTCAGAGGCATTGTGTCTGTAAAGTTCATTCAGGTCGACGGCATCAATGGCGTCATACTGGGAATCAATTTGGGGAGAAATCGCCGTTTCGATGACTCCTCAGTCTTACTGGATAGACCAAAATGTCCGGCAAGCCGATATGATGTAGGCTGGCATTATCGGTAAACATATCAAAGAGCCTATCAAAATGGTATCTCGCGCTGCGTGCAGTGTTCGGCTATCCCGTGATTGGCTGCCAGGATCGTATAAGCTCCTAGCGTCTATCAAAAGCATAGGCGGGATGCTGGCTGAGAAACTGGCCCACATCAGCGGGGCAGCAGTTGGATTCACCGCCATAACCATGAAGAGTTGAATTCACGCTTTTGTGCGAGAAGAGATGTTCCAAAAAACAAAACAAGGAATAGCAAGCGGACTATGACAACGGTTGATAATTTTTTCGAATCGCTCGCAACTCATTTGGCCCAACAAGGACCTCAGGCTACTGCCAAGCAGGTCATCGAGTTTTTTCGCCATCAGGGCGCTTATCATGAACTGTTTGAAGCGTTGAAGATGAAGGCTCGTTTAGAAATCGGCCTACCGGCTGTGCCTCCTGGACCAGATGAAACGCTCAGTCCGCTATTGACAGACAAATTGGAACGTTCGTTGATTGATGCTTGTCGCACGGTTGGATTATTGCTACTGGGCAACGGCCGAATTCGAGAAGGCTGGATGTACATGCGTCCGGTCGGCGATCGCGAGGCGGCCGCCCAGGCTTTGGCTTCTATCGAGGCGACTTCGGAAAATCTCGACGAATTGATCGAGGTGTTGGTGCATGAAAGTGTGGACGTCGAACGCGGCTATCAGTTGTCACTTTCTCGTCTGGGCACTTGCAATAGTATCACGCTGTTCGATTCCCACTTGGCTTACAAATCAAAGCCAGACCGTCAAAAGGCTGCCGCTCTTCTGGTTCGCTATGTGCATCGCGAATTGATGAATTCATTGCGAGTCGATATTGGTAGGAGAGATGGTAAACCGCCGTTGGGTGAGACGGTTGAAGCCATCTTGGCGGAACATCCAACTCTGCTTAAAGATGGTTCTTATCATCTCGACACCACCCATCTCTCTTCCACAGTGCGCATCGGTCGAGTTTTGGATGACCCATCTTTGCAAAAACTCTGTTTGGATATTGCTCATTACGGTCGCAATTTACATCCGCAATATCAATACCCAGGCGACGAACCATTCTTGGAATTTTATCCCAATTCGATCGCCTTTTATCGAACCCTGTTAGGCCAACACGTTGAAGCAGGGCTTCGGTTGTTTCGGCAAAAAGCGGAGTCGCTTGATGTCCGCGAGCACGGAACAACGGCGATTGAAACTTACATCGATTTACTGAGTCGAGTAGGACGACACGACGAGGCTTTTCACTCGTTCATCAAAATGATGCCCGACGGCGCTCGTCCGATGGGTATCGCACCATCGTTGCTGGAACTTTCCCAAAGAACTGGATCGTATTCTCCAATGCTAAAGCATTGTCAGGAAAAACTTGATTATCTGGGTTACGCTGCGGCGCTCTTGCAGTCTGCGAGTGACACACACGCATCAAGTTCCAAGAATGAAGCGATTTCTGGATAACGACTCAAAAGAGCGGTCCTACCCGAAGAGGGTTTGGGCTAACGGCTCGTTGTTTTATCAATTCATCGTTATTTCAGTTAATGATTTGGCCTATGAACAGAGAATATCAAGCAGACGAATGGTTGGGTGATAGTCAGGCGGACCAATGGCAGGTTGAAACCCAGGGTGCTGGTCCAACCGGCCGACTGCCACTTACCGATAGTATGTTGCGGGATCTTCCCAGCGGTGATTTGTTTGGTCTTACACAAAATGCGGGCATGGGCTGGGATGTTCAGAAGATGCTGGGCCCTCAATTTCTTTTACTCAGCACCCAGGGTGGAATGCGGGCCGAGAATGGTTCGCCCATTGCTTTGGGATATCACACCGGTCACTGGGAAGTTGGGCTACTGGTTCGCGCGGCCGCGGAAGTTCTCAGCGCCTCTGGCGGAGTTCCATTCGCTGCCTATGTCAGCGATCCTTGCGATGGTCGAACGCAAGGTACAACGGGAATGTTCGACAGTCTACCGTATCGGAATGATGCGGCCGTCGTCATGCGACGCTTGATTCGTTCACTCCCGACTCGACATGGGGTCTTAGGGGTGGCTACCTGCGACAAAGGTTTGCCGGCGATGATGATCGCTTTGGCAGGCTCGGCTTACTTGCCCTCGGTGGTTGTGCCTGGAGGAGTGACGTTGCCACCGATTCAAGGCGAAGATGCCGGTAAGGTGCAAACGATTGGAGCACGCTATGCCCATGGAGAGATCACACTCGAAGAGGCCGCTGAGGCTGGATGTCGCGCATGCGGTTCTCCCGGCGGCGGTTGTCAATTTTTGGGTACTGCAGCGACCAGCCAAGTGGTTGCCGAAGCGCTCGGTATGACGGTACCGCATGCGGCTTTAGCGCCGAGCGGTCAACCGATTTGGACTGAAATGGCGCGACAAAGCGCTAAAGCTCTGTGGGATATGGCCCAAAAGAAAACCACTCTGGCCGATATTCTCACCGAAGACTCGTTCCACAATTGTTTGGCGGTTCACGCTGCATGCGGCGGGTCAACCAATCTGCTGTTGCATGTTCCTGCGATCGCCTTCGCCGCTGGGATCAAACGCCCAAGCGTCGATGATTGGCACAACATGAATTTAAATGTGTCGCGGTTTGTGGACGTCTTACCTAACGGTCCTCAGAATCACCCGACCGTTCGGCTATTTTTGGCGGGTGGCGTTCCCGAGATTGCTTGGCACTTACGCGAAATGGGCATCTTGCGATGCGAAGCTCGCACGATAACCGGGCAAACCTGGAATGAAATTTTGGATCACTGGAAAAAATCACCTCGCCGCCATTCGCTGAGGCAACTTTTGCTCCAACGCGATGGGGTCGATCCCGATCAAGTAATCCTGCCCCCCAAAGTTGCAAAAGAAAAAGGTCTCACCAGCACAGTATGTTTTCCTAAAGGCAATCTCTGTCCTGAAGGGTCCGTCATCAAGGCAACTTCGATCGATCCGAGCGTCGTCGATGCCGATGGAGTCTACCGAAAAGTGGGCCCGGCACGCGTATTTGCTACGGAAAAAGAGGCGATCGCGGCCATTAAAGGCAAATCAGATCGACCGATCCAGCCAGGTGATATTCTCGTGCTGATCGGACGTGGTCCCCTCGGATCCGGTATGGAAGAAACCTATCAAGTCACATCGGCTCTGAAGCATATTCCGTGGGGAAAACATGTTGCGGTCATCACCGATGCACGTTTCTCAGGAGTCAGCACCGGGGCGTGTGTGGGACACGTAGGACCAGAAGCTCTTGCAGGAGGGCCGATCGGCAAATTACGCGATGGCGATGAGATCGAAATGATCATCGACCGAAACAAGCTGACCGGAAGCATTAATCTTGTAGGCACAGATGGGCGACGAATCGATAGGCTATCAGCCGAAGAACTGCTGAACAATCGCTCGCGCCATCCCCTTGTAAAACCTGATGCTCAACTTCCCGACGATACACGATTATGGGCAGCTCTCCAGCAAGCCAGCGGTGGAACTTGGGGAGGTTGTGTGTACGATGTCAACCGCATCATCGAATTGTTGGAGGCTGGCCAGAAGGCGCTGTCATAAAGCGCAGTATACCCAACTCCCTGGCTTCCAAGGATTTCCCAAATGCCTTCGGCCAATGTCCCAGCGGTCGTTGACCGCTTTGACGTTCTAGTCCAAAACACCAATGGCTACCCGCCAGTCGTGTTGTCGAAGTTAATTCTGATATCGGAATAGCAATTTCACTATTCCAAAATGTTTCGGTATGCTGCTGCGCAACAAACCAACGCGGATTCCATGGCGTCAGCCCCCAGCAAGTATCTCGCGTTAAGCCGCGTTGATCGACTTCGAATTGAAATAGCGTATTTCGGTCCCGGTCAACATCCAGCATGATTTTTACGCGGTCTTCCGCTGACAATTCACTATCATAGCTACGCTGCTTGGCTGCTTGGCTCCGCTTGCTTCCCGAATCTCTTTCGCAATGAATCCAAAGGAATATCCATTCGTCATCAAAGACAATGCGGGCCTCTGTTTTTGGAAGTGAATCCAAAGGACCATTAAGGTGAATCACTTCCGCGTGACGCCAACAAAGGTCGTCGGCCAAACCATCCAGCAACGGACGATCGGTTGTAGGATAGGCAGCGCTAGGCTGCTTTCCAAAATAAACTTTGGAAGCTTCCGAATCCATTTCTCCAGGGACTGATGGATGAGTTTTACCAGCCGTGGTACTCCAAAATGAATATTCTACGAGTGCTGCATTGTTCCAAATCGATGGATAGCTTTGCTGCGAGATGTTTTTTAAACCTGTCTGAATATCTGCCACCATGGAAGCTTGCGGATCATAGCGTCGAAACCAACTCGATAATTGCAGCAAAACCTCTGGTTCGGTGATCAACATCGGATGCCGCAGCGGCAGTTGTTCCATAATCCAATACATCAAGGCTTGGTTCATGGGCCGAGTTGAATTTGCTTGATCTCCGGCGATCTTGGCTAAATCCGCATCATCCTCAGGCAACGGGGAATGTTCGACGGAAGGACTCACCGCCGTGATAGATTCCTTCGCAAATGGGCTCGTTGGGGGGCTATCCGAAGTATTTGCGGATGCAGTGACTACATCCGTTGTCGGTGGATTTTGGCGATTGGACCTTGATTCGCGCTCGCGCCAATAATTCAATTCGCCTGATGCGGCGACGGTAAGAATATGATGCCACATCACCTCCGCAGCACCGCTGTCGGGTTGCCGACGAATCAAGGTTTCCGCGACCATTTGCCAATGCAACCACTTGCCCTGTTCACGCAATCGATTCGCCAGCCAAACTAGCGATATTTCTAATTCGTCTCGCGTCAAAGTGTCGACAACTTGCCTAAAATACTCATCCCATGATTCATCACGAGACTCGCGTCGACTCGAATCGAGCAACCGTTGCAGTGATTTACGTCTGGCTGTACTACCTAAGACAACTTGCAGGTTGCTCTGATTACCTAGCTCAATTTCCCGAGCAGCATCTGGAGAAGATATGAAACCTCGCGCGATATCTGAGCCCACACCCTCTTCGGGATGATCACAATAGATCAGCAAAAGTGATTCCGACCGATCCAACTCGACCTGTGACTCACATAATAAGGTGGCTCGTTGAGCGACATCTCCTAGTATTTTTCCAGAACGTTTCAAGACTTGGGTATTTGAGATTTCCAGGCTCCGCGCGTTTGAATGCGTGACAGCGAAGACCTTGTGGATCTTGGGAAGCATGTCCAACTTGAGTTCAGTCGATTTTTGATGGCTCGATATTTGCGAGCGATCAAGAACGATACTTAATGTTACTTCTTTCAACGCCGCTGGACCTGTACGCTGATCCTCACCAATAACGATCACTTCCGGAAGGTTTTCAGCAATAAATGCTTCAATATCGTCTAGCCAGGCGGCGCGATTTTTGTGGACGATTGCCGGCGAAACGTCTGTCGACATGGCCTGTGAAATAAAGTGCACCTGATTGACACCTACCGCACTCGCCGCCGCTTCAATACGCCTGCGAGCCGAATGGCTCTCGAACGGATTCGGAACCTCGTCTTCAAGGATCAGTAGGCTAGTAGAACGCTGTAGTTCATTAGCGCAGTAGGCAATTGTGTTCCATGGAATGTTTTCACCTGCAGCAACCAGGAATAGTACACCCAATCGCCGAAAATTCGAACGTTGGATCCACCACGATTGGCCACCATCGCGAGTTGCCAGGATATGCCCGAATTCGGACAGTGCCCAGCCTCGATGTTCATCGATAAAATAAAATCGCTTCAACGGCGTTGTGACAGGGTTTTCTACAAGCTGCCAAGTTTGGCCCGCATCCATGCTGCGAGCGAGATTTTTCGCTGGCTTGCCCGCCAACAGGCACATGTTTCCCTGGCGATACATCGCGGTAACACCGCTCAAAAAAACTGGCAGAGCGACATTTTGTTTGGCTCTTAAATTCGAAACATCGCCAATCCATATTTGTCCCGCTTTGTCGAGTCCCAGAGCCGCTTCGCCGGAATGACAAAAGAGTTGCCATGGCTGCTTTGGCTCCAATATTCGACCGCCAGGAAGTGCCCATCGAAAAGCTCGGCCATCGGGTTGAAGACCTACCCATTCTTGGCCAAGTGGCGACAGAGTCGAGAATTCTGTTTCAATGTGTGGAGAAGGAGACCATGTCCTACCCATATCGATCGATTCAAAAACGCTCGAACCCAAAGGTATCGACCAACCGCCCCACACAATCAAGTTTCCGGATTCCGTACGACAGATACCATGCAAGGGTGGCAGAAAGGGTTGAGGAACATAATTCCATTTCTTCCCACCATCGCTCGTCATCAACAGGATGCCATACGGTCGACGCGAGAAGGGTTGGATACCATAGCCGACCGCCCAACCGCGCATGGGATCTGCAAAATAAACGTCGCGCAGAGGAAATGTTGTCCCAGACTCTTGCTGTTTCCAACGAATACCTCCATCCTCGCTCGATAAGATCAAGCCTCGATCACCGACAGCCCAAAGTCGATCCGAGGAAAGCGGAAAGAGAGAATGCAATTCGGCATCCTCACGCTGTGAAGCTAGAAAGGGATCATAGAGTGGATTTGACGCGTTTGCCGTCTCTTTCCCATGGGCAACGGAATTAAGAGCGATCAGCAGTACAAAAAAACTGCAACCTATTCTAGAGCCTATGAAGCGGGACCACGCTAATTCTTGGGCGCCACCGAGCGCGGTTTCGTGCGCATCTCTGCTTTGGTCTCTGCAGCGAAACCAATACTCCAATCCATCCATGGAAGGAAAATCCTGTTCTCTCCAAATGACATGAGCCACTTCATCTAATGGACCACAAAAATCGGTTCAGGTCCACAGCAAAGACATCTTCCTGCTCCCAAAGAGCCTGCCTGAATCAAAGAATTAACAGACCGTTTTGCTATCAAATACTCGACGACTTTGTAGTCGATCTAGGTTGCTGGGATCTCGTCCAGCAGTTCCAATTCGCTCCAGAGCGATGGATTTTCTTCGGCGGGCAAGTCGCGTCCCACAGTGAGTGACTGCCAGCCTAATTCTCGGTCGGCGATGGCAAAGTGAAAACCGAGTCGTGGATACTCCAGCGGATCGAACCCGGTGAGGGCGACATTGGAGATACCGATCATGAGGAGGTATCCGTTTCGAGCGAGCCTCGACCTTAATTGAATCATGCCGCCGGCCACTTCGTGCGGATTTTCTTTAGCGCGAGCGATTGCCAGCAGGGCGCCGATGGGTCGATCTTGACGTGGGCCGCCACCCATGGGCGTGAAAACGAATTGATGGCAAAAGCGAGTCGCTCTTTGAATACCGGGTGAGTTTCGCGTATCGAGCCAGAGGTGTAGTCCATCGCTTTCTTCCATGCGACTTGGCCGACACCAGGGATATTGCGTCTTTCCTGTGACCTTCAGTTGGAAGACGATACCTTTTTTGCACCAAGCTCCGCGAAGTTCGGAAAATGTTTTACTCCCCGATAGGCTCTCTAGCTTGGGAAATGTATACGCTTCGCTCAAGCTCCATTGATCCGAGAGCGGATCGATATCGGTGCGATACATGGACAAACTGAAGCGAAATAGCAACGCCGGATCGACCAATCGTCCTTTGTTGTGTGGATCGACACTTGCCATATCAGTTTGTCTCCTTCGCAGTTGCAGCGTCGCTGTTGGTGGAGGGGAGATTTTCTTGGTAGCGGAGTCGTTCCTGGTGGGGGCCCGCTTTCAATACGGGAGCCAAGGCCTCGGCCGTGTAGCTGCGGAGTTTCGTTTCGCCCTCGCTGTTGGCTGACCGCGTTTTCATATTCTTGCTCGATTTACGTTGGGGTTTCGAGTATTCCACCAGAGCTTCAGGGGTGCCGGTGAATACGATTTGGCCTCCATCCAGTCCAGCTTCTGGGCCCATGTCAATAATCCAATCCGCCGATTTGATGACATCGAGGTTATGCTCAATAACGACGACGGTGTTACCGAGATCGACCAATCGGTGCAATACATTGAGCAGTTTGGCGATATCTTCAAAGTGCAAACCTGTTGTCGGTTCATCGAGCAGGTAAAGAGTTCGACCCGTATCAGGTCGTGACAATTCTGCAGCGAGTTTCACACGTTGGGCTTCGCCCCCTGAGAGCGTCGGGGCCGCTTGTCCAAGAGCAACGTAATCTAAGCCAACGTCGGAGAGAGTTTTGAGTATGCGCGAGATTCTGGCATGATCGGAAAACAATTTCGCAGCATCGTAAATAGGCATCTCCAACACTTGGTGGATTGAATGACCGTGATATTTGACTTCCAACGTTTCTTCGGTGTAACGCCTTCCTTTGCAGGCGTCACAAGTGACCCAAACATCGGCTAAAAAGTGCATTTCTACTTTCAGCTGTCCATTACCTTCGCATTTCTCGCAGCGTCCACCGGGAACATTAAAACTAAACTGCCGTGCGGTGAAGCCGCGTTGGACTGCTTCCGGGAGGAGTGCAAAGAGGTGTCTAATGTGTTCAAAGACTCCGGTGTAAGTAGCCGGATTGCTGGTGGGGCTTGAACCGAGTGGCGATTGATCTACGGCAACGACCTTATTGATTTGATTGATACCTTCGATCCGTTCAAACGCACCGACCTTACCTCCATACCGGTGCAGCGCTCGAGCCAAGGCAGGATACATGATATCGTTGACCAACGAGCTTTTTCCGCTGCCGCTGGGACCTGTCACAGCGACGAAGGCACCTAAGGGGAACGAGGCTTTGACATTTTTCAGCGTATTTTCTTTCGCGCCATGTAGGGTCAGCCAATGTCCGCTCGGTGACTCCCAATCACCGGAATTTTTCGTGAACTCGAACATGCGGCGGTTGGTGGGAACGGGAATTGCCCTGGTGCCGCTGATGAATGGTCCGGTGACCGATCCCTCTATTTGGCCGATCTCTTTGGGACTTCCCGATGCCACAACGAGACCACCGCGTCGTCCGCTGCCAGGGCCAAAGTCGCGAACTTGATCTGCGCCGGCAATCACATCCCGATCGTGTTCTACCACCAACAAAGTATTGCCGAGGTCACGGAGTTTGTGCATAGCCTTGATAAGTCGCTCATTGTCGCGGGGATGCAATCCGATGGTAGGTTCATCCAGCACATAAAGCACGCCGCACAACCCGCTTCCCAGTTGACTTGCCAACCGGATGCGCTGAGCTTCGCCGCCACTGAGTGTGTTGGCGGTTCGGCTGAGCGAGAGATATTCCAAGCCAACGTCCAGCAAAAACTCGGTACGCTGCTTTAGTTCGCGTACTAATTCACCTGCGATTTGTTGTTCGCGAGTCGAGAGTTTCCAATTCGACAAGATCTCGTGCAGTTTTCCTAGGGGCATGCGAACCATATCACCGACGGTCAGATTTTGAAATTTGGCTGCCGCAGCATCGGGTCGAATTCGGCTCCCATTGCATGTTGTACAATCGATTTCGGCGACATATTTTTCTAAACGCATGCGTTGCAGTTGGCTCAATTTCGAGGCTTGCTCCAGCGTTGGATATAAGCCTTTGAACTGAAAGCGGATGGGTCTAGGGCTGCTACTGATTTTCGCTTCAAACCATTGTTCACCGGCTCCGAACAACAACCAGCGCCGTTGGCTCGGCGTGAGGGCACCCACGGGTACATCGCCCGGAATTCCCAACTGCTCGGTCAGCGTCGCGAGCATGGCTTTCGAAATTTCCGAATCAAGAGTTGGCCAAAGTTTGCAGCCCCCGTCCAGCAACGATTTTTCGCTATCCAGCAGTGAACCAGGGTCGGTCCCTGTTTGGGTTCCCAAGCCTTCGCAGGTTGGGCACCAGCCTAAGGGGGAGTTAAAAGAAAAGCTATGAGGTGTTAGGGGTTGAAAGCTGGAGCCGCATCCGGGGCAAGCCAGCATTTGATTATGAACAACAGTATTCCATCGGGCTTCTGGCCGTTTATCATCCACTTCCGCGATGATCATCGTACCTGCGCCCAGTGCCAAAGCTTGCTCAACGCTTTGCGCAATTCGCGAACGGGACGAATCTTGAATCGAAACACGATCCAAAACGACCTCAACCCGATACTCATCTGTTTTCTTTAATTTTGGAGCCTCATCGATGGGGTAGGTCTTTTGATCTACGCGGACTCGAGTGTATCCTTGCTCGCGAAATTCTTTCCATAATTGGGAGAGATCTTCTTTATGTTGCAGGTCGATAGGAGCCATAACATAGAGGCGTGTTGCAGTTGGATAAGCCATCAGCTTATCAACGATTTGATCTACAGTCTGTGTGGTTACGGGCACATCGCATGTAGGACAATACATGGTAGCCAGGCGGGCCATGAGCACACGGAGGTAATCATAAATTTCGGTGACAGTACCCACAGTGCTTCGGGGTGAGTGGCTCAGGTTCTTTTGCTCGATCGCTACAGCAGGGGAGAGCCCTTCGATGCGATCCACTTTAGGTTTGGGCATTTGGCCGATGAATTGTCGAGCATAGGAGCTCAGACTTTCGACGTACCGACGTTGCCCTTCTGCATAAATCGTGTCCATGGCCAAAGAGCTTTTGCCGCTGCCGCTGGGACCACAAAATACGGTCATTGCATTTCTGGGGAGTGTAACGTTGACTCCGCGCAGGTTATGTTCGGTGGCACCTTCGACGGTCAGTTCGCGAAGTTCGGCGATATCGGCCGACTTATCGATCTGGGAATCAGCTTTCACTTTCTTGGACTTGGTAGGATTCTTAGCAGGGGTTGCGGGCACAATCAGGGAGCCGCCATCGATGTGTCGTCGGAGCGATCGGCCGGTGGCACTTCGCTCGCAGTTTGCGAGGTCGCTTGGTGTACCGGTGAAAATGATTTCACCTCCCCCTGCCCCACCTTCGGGACCTAGATCGATGATCCAGTCAGCCGTTTTGATCACATCTAAGTTGTGTTCAATGACCAGCACCGTATTGCCACGGTCTACCAAATCATGCAGCACTTTGAGCAGCAAGCGGATGTCGGCAAAATGAAGACCCGTCGTAGGTTCATCCAGCAAGTAGAGCGTCCGACCGGTGCTGCGGCGACTCAATTCTCGTGCCAGTTTGATGCGTTGAGCTTCTCCACCGGAAAGGGTCGGTGAGGGTTGCCCAAGATTGAGATAATCCAGACCTACGTCATGTAGCGTTTGCAATTTCTCAGCGATTCTTGGGATGTTTTCGAATACTGAAAGCAATTGCCCGATGTCGGTTTCTAGCACATCGGCGATGGAAAGATCCTTGAATTTGACTTGCAGTGTCTCGCGACTGAAGCGTTTTCCTTCACAGACTGGACAGGGCACCCAGATATCTGCAAGAAAATCCATTTCTAATTTGTTGGCCCCGTTACCTTCGCATGCGGAGCAGCGGCCCCCTTCGACATTGAAACTGAAGCGGCCTGGCGCGTAACCACGGCGTTTGGCATCGGGCATTTGGGCATACAGATCGCGAATTTCATCGAACACTTTGACATACGTACCCGGATTGCTGCGGGGCGTACGACCAATAGGACTTTGGTCAATCTCAATGACCTTATCGAGATGCTCGACTCCTTCAAACGCTTTATGTTGTCCCACCGGAAGCTGCGCGCGATGCAAAACGTTGCGCAAATAGGGTGACAGGATATCGCCGATCAGCGAACTTTTTCCACTTCCGCTCACTCCTGAAATACAGACGAACTTACCCAGTGGAATGCTGACATCGATATTTTTGAGATTATTCTGTGTCGCGCCGATCACTCGAATCGATTGTCCGTTTCCGGGTCGAACTTCCGGACGAACTTCGATTTTCTCTTCACCCGACAAAAATTTTCCAGTAACGCTTTTTGGATTAGCGGCCAACTCGGCTGCCGTGCCAACGGCGACTAATTCTCCTCCACGAATGCCAGCGCCGGGGCCGAAATCAAGAACCATATCGGCTGCTCGCATCGTATCTTCATCATGTTCGACAACCAGCAAAGTGTTGCCTAAATCTCGAAGTCGTTGTAGCGACATCAAGAGACGATCGTTATCGCGAGGATGAAGGCCGATGGATGGTTCGTCCAGTACATAAAGCACACCTACCAGACCTGAGCCGATTTGACTTGCCAGCCTGATACGCTGCGTCTCACCACCGGAGAGCGTTGGAGCAGGCCGCGAAAGTGTTAGGTATTCCAGGCCGACATCGAGTAGAAACTTTATACGGGCTCGAATTTCCTTTACCGCTTCGGCGGCGATAATCCAACCGGTTTCATCGAGTTGTAAGCCTTCAAAAAAAGCGGCACAGTCAACCAGAGAAAGTTTGGATATATCGGGCAGTGATAGCCAGGGCTTCTTCGCAAACTTTGGCGAATTGCTTTCCATTCGCACGAATCGGCCCTGAGCTCCCAAGCGATCGCCATGGCACGCATCGCACACACCCGCCATGATATAGGGAGCTAGCTCCTCTTTCAGGTAGTCTCCCGAAGCACGGTAACGCGCCATCAGAGCGGCGACGATACCTTGAAATTGACCGTTTCGGTAAAGCGAACGCGGCCGATTGCTATGGGTCCCAAAGATCGGTCTGCCACCGGTCTGTCCGTACAACCAGGCTTGCTGGTACTCGGCCGACATCTCTCCCCAAGGAGTTGCCAGCATCCAACCACGTTTCAATTTATAAATAGACTCAAGTTCGGCAGCGATGGCGGCCAATTCACCGCGCTCATACTTGGGCATTTCTGTCCAAGTCCCCAGCGGCAGGATCACTCCCTGTTTTATCGATTGGGTCGGATCGACAATCATGAGCTCCGCATTCAGAGTCTCCGTCTCGCCTAGCCCTTCGCAGGCCATGCACATTCCTTGCGGACTATTGAAACTGAGCATCTGCGGTGAGGGAGGGGGAAAGCTTGTCCCGCATGAAGCGCATGAATACTGCAACGAAAAGACCTGATCGCGATCTGCTGGTTCAGTCTGTGGTTCTTCTCCACCAGAAATTTCTTTGGCAACCAGCATGGTTCCTTCGCCCAGCTTTAATGCCAGATCGACCGCTTCAGCCAATCGCGCTTTCTGGGACGCTTCGATCGCAAATCGATCCACGACCACTTCGATATTGTGACGGATTTGTCGTTCCAATTTGGGAGGATCTGCAAGCCGAATGACAACTCCATCCACTCGGGCACGTGCGAAGCCCTGCCGTCGCAAATCCTCGAACAAATCGCGATACTCACCTTTCTGACCGCGAATCAGTGGAGCGAGAAAGAACTTGTTGATCTGATCATCGGCTTGTCCGATCAGCCTGGCAACAATTTGATCACGCGTTTGGGAAGTGATCGGTTTGTTACAACTTGGGCAATGTCCCTTTCCGACTCGCGCGAAGAGAACACGCAGGAAGTCATGAATTTCGGTCACCGTACCGACCGTGCTGCGCGGATTGTGGCCAACCGACTTTTGACTGATCGAGATCGATGGACTGAGGCCACCAATGTAATCGACATTGGGCTTGGGCAATTGACCCACGAATTGACGGGCGTAGCTGGATAGACTTTCTAAATATCGTCGTTGACCTTCGGCGTACAACGTGTCGAAAGCCAGTGAGCTTTTGCCACTTCCGCTCACCCCAGTCACGCAGATCATGCGATTGCGAGGTAACGTCACATCAACATTTTTTAGATTGTGCTCACGCGCTCCGCGGATGACGATATGCGTCGTCGTTGCCATGGCGATCCTTCTGACCAACCCCAAGAAAACGTACCGGATCTGAAGATCCCGCACGCCGAACCAAACCCTCTATTGTCTCATTCCAGCACAAAATTGCGACAGGGGGGAGAAATATCCGTCAAGGATCACGTCGCAAATCCGTTCCTTCTGGGTAAAAATTCTCTAAATACCACATTTTCCAGCGATTTTCTTCGAATCGAAAATTAACGTCGGGGTACAAGGCCGTGAGCGCGCTCAGCACCGAACCATTTTGAATGGAATCGGTCACAACGGTCGGTTTGTTGGACCCGCCGACCGCAAAACCTCCCGCTGAATCAGCACCATAAGTCTGGTTGGGCGAACCTTTTACCTGCCGTTTATGTTCCGTTATTAAGGCCTGAATTAGATGCCAAGTATAACGCTTGTCTTGGATCGCTCCCAACGCAACACCGGCCCTTTGCACTTGTTCATTGCTTTCATGGGTCAATAAGCGGGCATACTGACTTGCTGCCTCTTGCGGCGCTTTCTGCTTCACAATATCCAAGGCCGCTTCTCGCACTTTGGCGTTGGGATCTTGTACCGAGGCAATGATCAAGGCCTGGATCGCATCGGCTGTTCCAAATCTGGCTAGCAGTCCCACGACCAACATTCGAAATTCTACGGGATTATCTTTGTCGTTTAACTGATCGATCAGGGGTTCCAACGCCATCGGATCCTGAATGGCATCAAGTTTCATTTTCGATTTTGCGGCTCGTGGACTCCCCGAATAGACATCGTTTTTCCAAGCTTTGATATCTCGTTTCCACTTCGTGACTTGTTCCGTCCGCGATTGTTCCAGCTTGAGTTTTTCCATTTCTTCGGGAATGCGCCATTGAGAACCATCTTTGATTCGGCCGCGCCGAAGCATCAAATCATCCCGAAGGATCCACTCTTTCCCATCTCGAACAAAATCGAGGGTCGTTCGCGCTTGCGTATGATCGGGTTCAAGCTCGATAACCCTCCAAGCGTGCTGATAAGCATATGCTGTTAAACTATTTTGCTTGCACCATTGATACATCTCCCAATGAGCGGCAGCGGTCTCGCTCAACTTTTCTAGGCGAGCTGTATACTCTTGCTCTTCTGGTCGGATGGTCGCGTCGGGTTCTGTCTTGCTACTATCGATCGCCACACGAATGCCGGGACCAATATTCACTTCGACAAACTTTTCTCCCGAGTCGGCTTTTCCAATGATGGAACCGGCCCCTTTGATTCCAATTTTTTCATCCGCGTACACCCGCGATTCGTACACTAGCGACCCGTTCAACAGCAAAAAAGGCGCGCTGGTAACAATCGAGTACCAAAGATTGGAAATGGTTCTGTTCATGGCAATTCTCAAAAAATCCAAACGACGGATATGGTGCATTATAGACCAGTATGCATGCCTAAGGCAAAGTAAATCGAACTGACTCGGCAGCCGAGCGTCATATTCCCCCTTATCCTCATGATCCAAACAAAAAAGCCCCGCGAATTAGTCAATCCGCGGGGCTTTTGGTTCATGTCCTGGTGATTGCGAGCGACCAAAAATTGGCTTTACCCGCAATCGAGGCTGTCATTAGTACATGTCGTGGTCGCCGCCGTGACCCTTGCCACCCTTGTCAGCCTTGGGCTTTTCGGCAATCAAAGCATCGCTGGTGAGCAACAAAGTCGAAACGCTCGCTGCGTTGGCGAGAGCGGTTCGAGTTACCTTCGTCGGGTCGATAACGCCAGCCTTCACCAAATCCTCGTAGGTGTTGGTCAAAGCGTTGAAGCCGTTGTTGCCCTTGCTTTCGAGAACTCGCTCGCAAACGATTCCACCGTCCAAGCCGGCATTTGCGGAAATCATGGTCAACGGTGCACGGCAAGATCGCAACACGATGTTGTAACCGACGACTTCGTCATGGCTCAAGCCTTCGCCCGGTTGAACTGCGTTGCTAGCTCGCAGCAAAGCAACGCCACCACCTGGGAGAATACCTTCTTCGATAGCGGCGCGAGTTGCATGCAAAGCGTCTTCTACTCGAGCCTTCTTCTCTTTCATTTCGCTTTCCGTGGCAGCTCCCACGTTCACCTTGGCTACACCGCCCGCCAGCTTCGCGAGACGCTCTTCGAGTTTTTCTCGATCGTAATCGCTGGTGCTGTTTTGGATTTCTCTTCGAATCTGATCGATGCGAGCCTTGATATCGCTGCTCTTACCAGCACCTTCAATAATGGTGGTGTTGTCTTTGTCGATGATGACCTTCTTGGCGCGACCCAGTTCGGCTAAACCAACCGATTCCAGTTTGATGCCCAAAGCTTCAAAGATCGCCTGACCACCAGTCAAGATGGCGATATCTTCCATCATCGCTTTGCGGCGATCGCCGTAACCAGGAGCCTTGACTGCGGCAACTTGCAGAGTGCCACGCAGGCGGTTGATCACCAAGGTCGCTAGCGCTTCGCCGTCGACTTCTTCGGCAATGATCAACAAAGGCTTGCCTTGCTGAACAACCTGCTCGAGACAAGGAACCAAGTCCTTGATATTCGAGATTTTCTTTTCGTAAACCAAGATGTAAGGGTCGTTGAGAACAGCTTGCATCGCGCCGCTGTCAGTCACGAAGTAAGGCGAAAGATAGCCGCGGTCGAACTGCATACCTTCAACCCATTCCAGGCTGGTCTGCAAGCTCTTGCCTTCATCGACTGTAACCACACCGTCTTTACCAACCTTTTCCATCGCATCGGCAAGCAAATTACCGATCTCGCGATCGTTGTTGGCGGCGATTGTGGCAACGTTGGCCATTTCGCTCTTGTCTTTGATTTTGATCGACATTTTGTGGAGTTTCTCTGTGATGTCAGAAACTGCCTTTTCAATGCCGTTCTTCATTTGGATTGGGTTGACGCCCGCAACGACAGCCTTGAGACCTTCGTTGAAGATCGCTTCAGCCATCACGGTCGCGGTCGTGGTGCCGTCACCAGCCACATCGCTGGTCTTGCTGGCAACCTCGCGAACCATCTTGGCTCCCATGTTTTCGTAGGGATCTTCCAGATCGATTTCCTTCGCTACGGTCACACCGTCCTTGGTCACTGTTGGGCTACCGAAGCTCTTTTGCAAAATCACGTTGCGACCCTTAGGACCCAACGTCACTTTGACCGCTCGTGCCAACTTCGATACGCCACGGCGAATCGCTTCGCGGGCTTCCTGATCAAACGCAATAATCTTGGCCATGTTTGTTTCTCAGCTCCTGTTTTTTTCTGAATTCGTTGCTCGACCGGGGCTTACTCGATTACCGCGAGCACTTCGTTTTCGCCCATCAAAATGTACTCGTCATCACCGATCGTAATGTTCTCTCCCGCGTAACTGGTAAACAGCACGCGATCCCCGGGCTTCACCTGCATTGCAGATCGTGACCCGTTTTCCAGCAGTCGGCCATTGCCAATTGCAATGACTTCGCCTCGCGTCGGCTTATCCTTGGCACTGTCTGGCAAAACGATACCGCCAGCAGTCCGACCTTCCGACTCTTCGCGTCGAACCACAATACGATCACCCAACGGTTGCAACTTTAACTTGCTTTTGTCCTTTGACTTGGTCGCCGTCGCCATCAGCGGCACTCCTCCGATATGCATTGAAAACGGAATTAGGTAATGCCCCACACGCCGCCATCTTTCGCATAACCGCCATCTCTCAGGTGGTTCTTGAACGATCGCTTCGGTAAGGATTTATCGATTGCTAAACGCGTTGCCAAGTTCGCCATTTAGGCACTTGCAACACTCTCTAGCCGCCTTGTGCAATTTCTGTGCCAAAGCGACTGGGTTCGGTTTTTCGTTGATTTTTGAGAGTTTTCTCCTTGAAAAAACTGGAAATACTCCCAGAGACAAAAAAGGAAGGAGAGGATGTCGCTCCTTCTTTGGAGTGGTTGGCTGGATGGGTGCTGCCAGAATGACAGCGAAGCGATCTAAGACTTGCGATGGAGAGGGAAGCTGTCCACAATGGTAGTACTTCAGACGCATTCCAAAAAAGGCTGACGCAAAGGTCAAACAGGAATGGCAGAATAGGTGTACATTGATCTCCGGTTGGCGATACCATCCAGCCGCAGCTGTTTCATCACGTTTTTTGGGAAGTCGGTCGGAACATGCCAATTGCCGTACAGTGCTCATGTGGTCAAAAACTCAATGTTCCCGACAACTTGGCAGGGAAGCAAGGTAAATGCCCTAAGTGCCAGCAACTTCTGAAAATCCCAATGACTGGCTCTGCTCCCGCCGCCGCAGCGCCCGCCGCTGTGGCCCCCCGCGCTGCAGCAGGACCCGATCCAGGACTCGCCAGTCTGCTCGAGGAAGCTGGGGTCGGCAAGAAAACAGGTCCGACCTGTCCACGCTGCGCAGCACCCATTTCGCGCGGAGCCGTCTTGTGCACCAAATGCGGCCTGAATTTTTCATCAGGCGAGCAGATGCAGGGATATCAAGCCAATTCCGAAGGTGGCTTCGGAAATATGTACTTGGATGAAGCTGTCGCGAATATGAAACGCGACGACAAGATGGAGCAATTGCATGAAAAAGCGGGTATGCCATGGTACGTTATGGCGATGCTTTTTTTCATGGTGCTCATTTGTGGTGCCGGAGCAGTGATCGTCGTCGATTCGCAGCTGATGGGGAAACAACCGCCGGATACTTTTATTGGTTGGATTCAGCAGTATAACCTCGGCATGTTGCTCGGTGTGGTGATCGGTATTTCCGCGACGCTACTCAATCTCATGGCTGTCATCGTCGTGCTGATTCATGCATTTTCCAATAGCGTAGCCAAAGGGTTGATGGTGATGTTTGTCCCTTTCTATATTTTCATCTATCAAATTATGAATTGGGAAGAGTTGAAGGGCTCCTTTTTTTCCTTGATTCTCGCTAGTATCCTCGGCGGTGTCGCTGGGGGATTGATGGGATCGGGCTTGGGAGCAGGTTAAGCTACAGGTGTTTGCTCGCGACCTTCGCTTTGCAAAATCCACCATCATTTATCAGAGTCCGAAAAAGGATTTACCATGTCGAGTCATGATCCATTTCGCGCATCGAACCTTAACTATTCCGTACCCGCATCGGGGCGAGGCGTCGAATATGGTCGTATCTTGACCTTCGTATTCGAAAGCCCAAACTGGTTGATGAATATTGTGTGGAGCGCCTTATGTGCATTTTTTAGCAGTATGGTGGTCGGCCAGTTGGTCATGTATGGCTATCAATCGCAAATCTTGATTTCTTCACTGCAGAATCGCGAGCCGCATTACCCTGATTTCGATTCGAACAAAATCGGAGACTACCTGCTCCGCGGTCTTTGGGTTTGGCTGGGCATTATCATCGCATCGATTCTACTTGGAATGCTGTTGATGATGTGTTTGATCGCCCTAATTTTGGTTATGGGGTTTCTTCAATTTCTTACCTCGGATGGAAATTCGGTCCCGGTATTTATTCAGGTGGGTATGATCATCGGTTACTTGGTCATCATAGGCGGAGGTATGCTAACAAGTTTTCTGATGCTAACACCGATTGCCATTAAGCTCTGTCTTTCTGGAAATCTCGGAGAGATGTTTGATTGGAGATGGCATTTCGATTTCATCAAGCGGACCTTCGGCAGCATGGTCTTAGCCACACTGATGCTGATCTTCAGCGGCATGCTTCTTTCCATGGTCGGCATACTGGCATGCTTTATTGGTATTTTTCCCGCAACGGGATGGCTTATGATGTCGCAAGCTCAAATGTACTGTCAGTTGTATCGTACCTACTTGGAGCGTGGTGGTACTGCGGTGAACGTGCAATTGATCGGATCGAATATTTAGCCAACATCGCCCAGTTCTAAATTGGCACCATATCGAGCCAGCACTTGTTTTTTTAATCGCCGATACTCGTCCCCTTCCAGTTCCGGGTTTTCGGCTACGACCTGCATCGCCACATTTCGGGCTTGTTCCAGAATACGGCTATCGCGAGCCAAGTCGGCAATCCGCATCGGTGGAAGGCCATGTTGTTTGGTTCCCATCAAGTTACCGGGGCCGCGCAACTTGAAGTCGATTTCGGCGAGTTCAAATCCATCTTGTGTTTTGGTGAGCGCCAATAATCTTTCATTCTCTGCTCCAGGCAAATCCTTACGCGGAAAAACACAAAAATAACCAGGATGTTGTCCTCGCCCCACACGTCCTCGCAGCTGGTGCAACTGAGCCAACCCCAATCGATCGGCTTCCATCACGGTCATAACCGAAGCATTGGGGACGTCGATACCTACTTCGATCACAGTGGTGGATACCAAGAGATCGAGTTCATGAGCATTGAATTTTCTCAGTGTTTCTTCCTTTTCGGTAGCTGGCATTCGGCCATGCAGTAAGCCGACGCGAAAGTTTGAAAACTCTTCGCTTTGCAATCGTTTGTGCCAAAACTCCGCTCCACGACTCTCATCTTGTTCATTGTCTTCCACTCTCGGTGCGACAACGTAAGCTTGCCTGCCTTGTTGCAACTGCTTGCGCACGAATTCCCACCAACTCTTCATCTCATCATGTCGCGCTACATAGCTTTTCGTGACGGTTCTTCCGGGCGGTTTCTCTTTAAGTAAAGAGACATCGAGATCGCCGAAAAGCGTCATTGCGATCGTCCGTGGAATCGGAGTGGCGGTGAGAACCAAGTAATGGGGCTGTGTTTCGATGCCGCTTCGTAAACTGGCCCGTTGTCCAACGCCGAAACGATGTTGTTCATCGACAATCACCACTCCCAGGTTTCTGAATATAAGTTGATCGGACAAAAGGGCTTGTGTTCCGATGACCAGATCGGTTGTACCCATCGCAACAGAGTCGAGAACACTTTTTCTTTCGCCTCCAGAGAGCGAACCGGTCAATAGTTCAACATGAACGCGACTCGCTTTGAGGCTTTCGCCAAGAACCCGTGCATGTTGTCGAGCAAGTACTTCGGTAGGCGCCATGAGGGCCGCTTGATATCCATGAGCAACGGCCAGCAGCATCGCATACATGGCAACCACTGTTTTGCCACTTCCCACATCACCTTGAATCAAGCGGTTCATAGGGACATTTCGCCCCATATCATTCGCGACATCCATGATCGCTTGACGTTGATCGGAAGTTAGCTCAAATGGAAAACGCCCAAGGATCCGATTGTGGATTTTTGCATTCGCCTCAAGTTTGGGGGCGGGAAGTCCCGCAAGTCTTTGGCGTTTACGCAATGCCAAAGCTAATTGCAGTACGAGAAGTTCTTGAAAAATAAAACGCTTACGGGCTTCTAAGGCTTCTGCCATCGTTGCCGGAATATGAATTTGCTTTAGGGCATCATGAATTCCCAAAACGCCACCCATGTCCCGAATGGATAACGGAAGGACTTCTTCGACTGTATTGGCTAATTCCTGAACTGCCCCGCTGACGGCGCGCTTGACATGATGATTTAGAAGGCCTTCCGTTAAGCTGTACTGAGGGACTGGTTTGTTGGGGGATAGATCCTCCTCATCGTCCAAAAGTTTATACTCAGGGTGGATCATTTCCCAAACGAAGCCCGCCAGTTTGATGACGCCAGTCGCTTGAATCCGAGCACCATGCGCGATGTTCTCAAGTCGATAAGGTTGGTTAAACCATTTGAGTCGCACCGAGCCCCCTTCGATTTGCAGCAGCACTCCAGCAACACTTCTTCCCTCACCCGAGCCGCGAAATTCGCGATCGATCACCGTACCCACGACAGAGACCCGAGTGTCGCTCTTTAACTTGGAGTAAGCGACGATTTCGACGGGTGGAAGATAATCTCTCGGAAAATAAAAAAGCAAATCACCCGCTCTAGCCAAACCTAACCTTGCAAAAAGTGGAGCTCGCAGACCGCCGACACCTGGCACGAATTGGATCGGCGTTCCTAATTGAAATTTGGCGGATCGGCATTGAACGACTTCCACTCCCGAAGTGGTCGCCTCATCACCGCTGAGGGGCGAAGCCTGCTCATCGCCCTCCAAATCCTCCGAGTGCAGAGCGGGAATCGAGTGCAGAGCGGGAATCGAGTGCAGAGCGGGAATAAGGTACGTTGGTAGATTTTCGATGACAGGCTTCGGGGGCACCTCCTGCCTGCCAAGCTCATGATAAGTAAGCTCTGGATTGCACGACTCAGGATGAATAGTGTCTGGGTTAAGTGGCTCTGGCTGGCCAACTTCTTGATTCTCTGCAGTAAACATCGCCTCGCCTCCTGATGCACGCTCCTCCAGAACATCGGGAGGGATTTCTTTTTTAGGCTCCCGATCCATGGCAATTACACTCCCCGTCAATAGCTGGAAAACTAAACAACTGTATATCTTCTGGGGAAGGATTGTCAAGCCATAAAAAAAGTCTCGTTAGCATCGCTAACGAGACTCCACGTCTTTAAAATTTCAAAGTTCAATGGGTCCTAAGAGAAGGTCTCATCAGGCCGCCCAGTGTCCCAATACGAACCGCACTATCCTACCGACGCAGGTACCGGCATCGGAGCAATTTGATAAGCCCGCGAGCGGTATAAGAAATCGATCAAGTTTCCTTCATGCGGCTGCAGCCAATTCAGTCGGGTTGTTGGGATCGGTCCAATGTTCAAGCGATCGATGTGCACCGACTCGGTCAATTCGGCAATCCATTTCGGATCGTTGGTAAGAGCGGTACCGATCAGTGTGGAACCGATCTTCGAAAGCATATCCTTCTGCGGGCATTGCACGATGCTCGAAAA
>JBIKMB010000128.1:0-15638 GCA_044359485.1 Pirellulaceae bacterium
CGGAACTTTTGAGTGTCGGTATTCCGCTGAGCATCCAGCAACGAAAAAGTGAACTTGCAAAGCGGCAGCGTGCACTTTCTGAAAAGCAAGACCGATACCGCGATATGACGGAATCCTCAGTCCGCACTAAAGATGCGTTGACGGTTCGACTCGCAAACGTGAAAGTCGACATTGCAAAAAGTTCCGCGTCACACCACACCGAAAATCTTCAGCGCGATTGCACAGAACTTCAACGACGAATCGTGCAATGCGAGTCACAGATTCAGGCATGGCAGCCGCTTGCCGATGAGATCGCGGCAGAACAATCTTCGATTTCCGCTGAACAACAATCGATCAATCGCGAGCTAATGAACCCATAGTCGATCGGTCGGGATGCGATCCCGTTGCGCGTCTCGATCGCGGAAAGCCCAGAGCCTAAAAAACTCTGGGCTTTTTTCGTTGGTGTACCCCCCCCCATGTCTTGGGTCCTTCTGAAAAGGTCGCTTGGCGTGCGGCAACGAAAGCCCCCGAAGATTCATCCAAGTTTCCGTCCGTCCGATCTACAATTTGATTGCAAGTGCAATTCGGTATACATTTAGGTTGTCCGTCCGATCATTCTGTTGGGGGGTTGGGGGGTTGTTACGCAAACGATGAATGCCCACCCTCTTATTCGATCCGCGACGTTGACGCCTAACGCGTTCGGGCAACCTTCCGAAGGTATTCACACCAGTTACAGCGACGATGCGTTAAACGGGCTTATAGGGGCTCGTTTTTGTTCTACACAATAATACCTAAAAACTACCGTTATTGAGTGCAACTATTGCAATGGACGATGCACGTTTGGTACGATAAAAACCAATGAAAAACAAGGTTTTTGGCTTTTGTCGAAAACGGTAAAAATCAATCTGAAAATCCATGTGTCGCCGGTTCGATCCCGGCCCTGACCACTATTTATCTTAATCATGTGCAAAGAGTTTGCGACGATCGAGTTCGAGGGTTTTATCGATCGGCATTCATCGGTTGTGTAACGTAGCTAAGCTGCTTTCTCGTTCGAAAGCTTTCTCTTTCATCGCATGTCGGTTATCTCGGGAGGTGTGCTCGATGGGACGCCCGATTTCTTGCCGAAACCGCCGACTCGATCCAATTCGATGAAAAAATGGTTTGGGCCATAGCGGGAAGCGAATACGCAATACAGAATCGCTACACAGAGAGTGTTTTGATTCTGGTAATTTGTGGGTTTCCGGCGAAAATTTGACTGAAGGCAGCTAGAAAAATGTTTGGACTGAGTCGGCTTAGTATTCAATCTAAAATGATTCTTTTGTTGCTCTTAGTCAGTTTACTTTCCACCGCCATTATGGCGGGCATTGGTTATTACTCGGCTCAGGCATCTCTGCGGGCCGCGGTCGTTGACAGTTTAAAGGGTACGCGAGTCGCAAAGACAACGACTCTTAAGGCGATGCTTGATTCCTTGCGCGATCAAGTGATCTCGATGTCGGATAGCAAAATTGCGATCTCGGCGATGAAAGCCTTCAAGGAAGCATTCCAGGAACTGAAGTCGGAGACGATTTCAGCCGAACAGAAGGAGGCGCTCAAGGACTTTTATGCCAAAAGATTTTTGCCTGAACTGGCAAAAAATCTTTCTGCGGAGCCTGTCTTAGAGATTTATCTCCCCTCGACAAAGGTCGATGAATACTTGCAGTATCACTACATCGTTAGCAATCCTCATCCGTACCTAAAGATGAGCGATTTAGAAATTTCTGAGACCGACCAGTCTAAGTATGGAAAAACGCATGAGGAATTTCACAAGTCATTCGCTCGTGTCGTCGATATTTTCGGTTTCGAAGATGTGTTGCTCATCGATCCGGATACGCTCGACATTGTCTACAGTTATCAAAAGACCACTGAGTTTGGCACCAATCTTCAAAATGGTCCTTACTCGAACACTTTGCTTGCGGATAAAGTTCGCACGATTAGCAGTAGTAAAGATCGTGATGATTTCAAAATCGCTGACTTCGAATCGTACCGTCCGAATTTTGGTCGGCCTATGGGCTTTGCGATTAGTCCCATTTTCGATGGCTCGCAAATGATCGGTCTATTGGCACTCCAATTTCCCATGGATGAGTTCAATAAAGTCCTTACTGGCGATATGAAGTGGAAAGAAGAGGGCCTTGGTGATACTGGGGAGTGTTATCTTGTTGGACCTGACTTCACGATGCGAAGTCGCTCGCGCTTTATGATCAACGACCCCAAAGGGTTTATTCAGCAATTGCGAAGTAATGGCGTGAACAGCGCTGTGGTCGACCAGATCGAACGGCAGGGCAGCGTTATGTGCGTATTGCCAGCGCGATCGGAAAGCGTCGAGGAGGCATTCAAAGGGAAGGAAGGTATTGCAGTCGTTGACGATTATCGCGGAACCCAAGTGCTCAGCGCCTACGGACCGCTGGAGCTTGACTCTCTTCGCTGGGCGGTGATCGCTGAGATGGATACCGAAGAAGCGTTTAGCCCAATTCGACGATTTGGTCGCACGGTGTTTGCAGTTGCCAGTGGTCTGGCGATCGCGGTAACGTTGATGGCCCTTGGCTTCTCTTATCTTCTGACTCGTCCCCTACGGATTCTTACCGAAGGAGCTAGGCGAATAGGGACAGGGGAAGCGGATGTGCGAGTGACTCTGAACTCATTCGATGAATTCGGAGAGCTGGGCCGCGTCTTTAACGAGATGTCCGATAGTATTCGCAAGCAGAAAGAGGAATTGGAAACTCAGGTCCAGGAAAATCAAAATCTTTTGCTCAGCATTCTTCCCGCATCGGCGGTCGCTCAGCGTCAAGAAGGTGACGAAAGGGCAAGCCGTCTTTTCTCGGACGTCACAGTGATGTTTGCCGAATTGATCGGGATGGAAGAATTAAGTACCCAAATTGGTGAAGCGAAAGCCTTATCGCTGTTGGGTGATTTAATCACCAGTTTTGATGAGGCGGGAGAAAACTTCGGCATCGAAAAGGTTAAAACCATCGGTGGTTCTTATCTGGCAGCCTGCGGATTGTCTGTGAGCCGACCTGATCATGCTAGACGCATCTTGCAGTTCGCTCAGGAGATGACTCGCATCGTGGCGATGTTCAATCGAGAGCATCATACGGAAATTGCATTGAATGCAGGGGTCAATTCGGGTCCGGTAGTGGGTGGTGTCGTTGGGCGACGAAAATTTTTGTATGACCTTTGGGGTGATACAGTTTCCATCGCGAAAAAGCTGGCGACAGGAAAAAATTCGGCCATTAATGTCACATCGCTGGTCAAGGAACGCTTAGGCGAGCAGTTTGTGTTTCGTGGTCCTGCACGAATCGATATTGAAGGCAAGCAGCCTATCGAAGCATGGCAGGTGACGGGTTAAAGAACGCTTCGTCCCCAGGAGACTATGCGATGACAGACTTCTTAAATATAGACAACCCGATTTTTTGGCCAGCGCTTGGTCTGGCGATCGGTTTTCCCGTGTTGCTGCTGATTCTCACGGAAATTATCAATTATTGCCAACGGAACTCACTTCCCTATGAGAGAATTCTCCGCACGTTTCGCACGCTGGTGCTTCCTAGCTTAGCATTTTTGATTTTTTTGCGATTCGTTTTGGAATTACCGGAATCGAACACCGCTGTAAGGATTATTGAATCCGGTTTTTGGCTCACCTTACTGTATGCTCTTCTGGGGATCGTCAATGAACTGATCTTCGGCATTGCGATTAGTAGTTCTGTCAGTGAACGTGTTCCAAAACTGTTTCGCGATCTTGTTAGAAGCCTCCTCGTGGGACTCGGGGCCATGGTGATCTATTATCGCGTTTGGGGGGGGGATATCGGTGGTGCACTGACCGCATTAGGACTTGGCTCGGTCGTTATTGGTTTGGCTCTTCAGGAACCGCTGGGCAATATTGTTTCCGGCTTGATGTTGCTTTTCGAAAGGCCTCTGAAAGTTGGCGACTGGGTCGTCGCAGAAGGTATCACCGGTAAAGTGATCGAGATCAACTGGCGCAGTGTTCATATCGAAACGGCCACTCGAGAGTTACATGTTGTTCCCAACGTATCGCTATACAAAAGCACTTTCAGCAATCTTTCCCGTCCGACGTTGGTTCGTACCGAAGTCATTGAGATGGGATACAGCTACGATGATCCTCCCAACCGCGTCAAGGATGTGATGCTGGACCTGCTGTCTTCAACAGAAGGAGTTTTAAAAGATCCTCCACCCGTTGTGAGAACGGTGAATTACGCAGATTTTTCCATCATTTATCGCCTCATTTTCTCAGTGGCCAGTCAGGAGGAGTTAGGGTTAGTGCGCGATCGCATTATGACTCGTATCTGGTACGTCACTCGGCGTGAGGGGCTGAGTATTCCCTTTCCAACAGCGTTCGAATTCGGACCTGGAGAAAGTCCCAGTCCTCCCGCGCCTGCGCCAACCGAATTGATCCAGGATCATGTTCGATTCAAATCGGCGGTACGAGAAGATGGAGGGAGTCCGCCAAGAGTCATTGAATATGGCAGGAATGAAGTGATTCAGAGTAGGGGAAAAGTTTTTTCCGGATTCGCGCTTATTGTTAAAGGTAATGCAACTTTGTTCGCACCGGATGCCCAAGGCAATTCTATTCAAATTGGCGAGCTAGGTCCGGGGGAATGTTTTGGTGATCAACTATCGGCTGGACTTTCAGGGGCCGATATCGCGATTACCGCTAAAGACGATCTAAAGGTTCTCGTGTTTGATGATAGAGAAATCGATAGCCTTCTGAATCGTTCCCCAGCTCTCTCCGCGGAAATCGGCGATGCGATCGAATCCCGTCGGCAGGCAGCCCTTGCCGCTCGATCGAAGAAGTGATTCAGATTGGAACTGGGGGTGATGATTACACCCGACATGGCCGAAAAAAGATCAAAGCGGAAATTCAGTCGTGCCGCTTGGGTAGCGGTAACGAAAGTGCTCCAGGCCATGCAGTTCTGTCTCGCCAGATAGCAAATCTTCTTGCATTCATTCCGAAGGTTCAACTTGCTTATTTTTTTCTGCGTGGTTGGTCGCTAGACTGAGCGCGATCCTGAATGATTTTTTCGGCATTTTTTTCGTTAGAAAGGAAGCGGTTCGATGTCCAGTGACAACCCATTTGCACCAATTTTTAATGAGACACCGCCATCTTCGAGAGAACTGGCTGGCAGTGGAGATATCACGAACGTCGTGCCGGATTTTGGTGAAATCTTTCAGAATGCATGGAATACTTGGAAGAATAATCTGGGGTTGGTCGTGGGCGCTGCTGTGTTGGTTCTCGGCATCTCGATGGTGGTGAGTTTTCTCGGCGGAATGTTCGAAGGTTTGATGCTGGAGAATGGCAGAGCCACATTGGGGTCGAGTATTTTCAATTTTCTTTTTGCTATCGCGAACAACCTGCTATCCATTTTTTTGGGAATTGGGAACGTGCGATTAACGCTGGCGTTATTGCGAGGTCAACCAGCATCGGTGTCGATGATTTTCTCGGGCATCGATAAATTATTGCCAGCTTTTTTTGTTTCCCTTTTGTTCGGATTGATGATCTTTGGTGGGTTGTTGCTACTGATCGTGCCTGGGGTAATTGTCATGTTTCGATTTTGGCCAGCCTATTATTTGGTGGTGGATCGACATGTGCCCGTCATGAAGTCTTTTGGATTAGCGTATGAGATAACTCGGGGTAATTCGCTCAATTCGTTTCTTATTTGGATCTGCGGGACAGCCATAGCTTTCATAGGTTTACTGGCCTGCTTTGTCGGTATCGTATTCGCGCAGCCGTTGGTACTTTTGATGGTCAGTGCGGGATATCTCATGATGTCTGGACAACTGGGTGGACCAATCCAGAACCGATACAGTTCGAACTGAATAATTCGGACAAAAATTTCACGAATTGCGATTTGCTGTGGCAGATGCCCTCCCAGCACGCGTGAATGTGTCGCTTGCAAAATCAGTGGCGGGTTCTGAGCAGATGCGTTTTGCAATCCAGCAAGCTTGGGTCAAAATCGAGAAGCGGCTTGATTTTGACCGAGTCTGTTGCCAATGCATGGCGGGCAAGCTT
Organism: Pirellulaceae bacterium; assembly: GCA_044359485.1. Taxonomy (GTDB): domain Bacteria; phylum Planctomycetota; class Planctomycetia; order Pirellulales; family Pirellulaceae; genus JAFLCP01. The sequence continues at coordinate 6,038 of JBIKMB010000128.1, forward strand.
TATATTAAGTCTGGGGTAGGGCTGGGCATTGGTCAGCCAAAGGTAATATCGATTTGAGTTTCACTGCAGATTTAGCGAGGTGATAATTATGCAGTATCCCTTGGAAATTCGATTTAAGCTATTTGCATTGTCGCAACAAATCGCGGTGCGGGATGCGGCTGGCAATTCGATTCTTTATGTGAAGCAGAAGATGTTTCGGCTGAAGGAGAAAGTGGAGGTTTTCTCCAGTCCTGATATGAGTCGAAAACTTTTTGAGATCAATGCGGATCGGATGTTGGATTTTTCGGCCAACTATCGTTTCACGGGGGCGGATGGTACCGACTGGGGCACCGTGCGACGGGAGGGGATGCGATCTTTGTGGGCGGCTCATTACGATATTTATGAGCAGGGAAATATCGATATGATGATCCGCGAAGAGGAGCCGTGGAAGCGTTTGGTTGAAGGATTGCTCGGCGAGATACCGCTGCTTGGTTTCGTTGCGATCTACCTGATTAACCCCTCGTATATTGTCAAGATGGCCGACGGCACACTCGCGCTGCGAGCGACCAAAAAGCCGTCGATCTTCGAGCGATATTTTGTGATCGAGAAGCTCGCGGAAATCGACGAAGATGACGAGCTCCGCGCGCTGCTTTCATTGATCATGATGGTGCTGCTCGAGAAACGTCGAGGGTAGTATGTTAGCCGGGTGGTGGTGGCAAAATCAACGAGGGTGGAGTTTTCTCCTCGATGGCGATGTAATGTTTAAGAAGTTGATGCAGTGTTTGAAATTCTTTTCGCGCTGCTAGTTGGGCGTACTTTGGATTGGCACGCACTTGTTCATAACGTTCGAGAACTTTCTTCAGAGCGTCCGTGTTGGCGATGGATTCCTCTGCAAATAATTCATTGGGTAATGCGAGGTATTGTTGCCACTGCGGGTCCAAGAGATCGAACAATTGAGGCGCGATGGTTTGTATTTGCTGGCGAATGGCGGCAGCCTCGTCGAGTTGCCAGCGATTGGAAAGCGTGAGTGGAGAGGGTGGATTGGGCGATTGGCTGGCCGAATTGTTGGCCGGAAGATTGTTCGGGCTACCGCTCTGGGTCGCCTGGGACAGTAGACGCACCAATTCGATGGCTGCTGGGGGGATGCTTTGTGGAGTGCCTGTTGTATTGGGGGCAGGTTTGTAATATTCCGAATTGGCGAGAGGATCGATTTGTATTTTCGATCCATCAAACGAGACGCCGGCGAAAAGCCCTCGGCTCCGTGAATAAGAGTAAACTTCCGATTTCAGTTCGCTATCCGTCCCCGCGGCCGCTTGTCGCCCAACAGGTCCAGCCGCCGCGGCTGCATCGACGCCGAGGGTGAATTTGCCATTGAATATGCCATCGATACTGCGACGAGACTTGAATACCAAGATCACATCGGTCGATTGCACTCCCACTTGCCAGCCGATATTGCCACCGGTCAACGTCACGAAAATCGGGGCGCCCCAACCGATTTGCTCGTCGCGCACTAGCAAGACCCCATGTCCGCGACGGACACCAATCACTAAACTACCCTTGATCACGCCGGGAATGATGGCAATAGCTTGAGCGTCACGCAGCAGTTCTCTCGGGATTCCTTGGATTGCCAGCGTGTCAATCGCTTTGAACACTTCGATCGACTGCACGACCGTTGTTTCCTCACGGCTTTGAGCGTAGAGAGGTTGGAAGTGACTCAGCAGTGAGACGATCCAAACCAAAAGAAAATGAGCCCAAGCTTGTCGGTGTGTAAGATAACGGTGTGACATAGTTTCATCCCTGAATTGAAGATAATCGCTAGGTCGAATAGAGCGACCAAGCGTCTGGCAGAATTGTTTTTATCTCCCCTTTTCGTTTCTCCGTTCCACCCCAAGTCTTGATTTTAACTATTTCGGCAAGGGTGTCGACTTCAATTTGCGTGGCCCATGTGCAGAAACTCGGCTACTTAGGCGAGAGGAGTATGCCCAGGAAGCACGGAAAAAATTTGAAGATGGTCGAAGTTCTAGCCCTAACGGGAGGGGGAGCGTGTGCTGCTGGGAAAAACGAATTATACTTCAGCGGTATTCCGCAGTGAGGCGGGTTGTGGTTTCGATTTTTCCATTAGGCAGAGAGTAGTACATGGATAGCAATGCGACCTTGCGGCGATGGCTGATCGCTTGCCTGGGCACATGGCTACTGCTGAGCGTCTTGGTGGGGGTGTGGCAATGGGTTCAGGTGCGCTCACAGTATCGAGCCAGTGAAGAGAATGGGTTGCGTCTGGCGGCACGAACACTGGCTGGAAGTCTTGCGAGAAGTTCGTTTGAACAATTGGATAATAGGTTGCAGGAAACCTTGCGAGGTGGATTGGGCCTCGAGGCGGTGCTGAAAAAAGATGTTTCCCGCGAATTGGCGGGAGGCAGCAACGGCGACCAGCGATGGGTGGACCCTGTGTCGCCCGTGGTGTTGGAGCAAGGGCCGATTACTTGGCAGTACCAGTCGGCACACGGTTATCGGATTTTGACCGACATCTTTTTTCGAACAGACGATGGTCGGTTTCATTCGCTGCGGGTTTCTCGCCCTGCAGATGGCTCGTTGTGGCTCGGGGGCGCTTTGGTTCCATGGGTTGTTCTAACGTGTCTTGGAGCGGTGCTGATATTTTATGTGCTCCGCCTCCCGAATATGCAAACGATCGCCGCGTATCAATCGCTGCTGAAATGGGCGGATGAAAGCAGTCAACAGCTACGGTCGTTCGCCGGTGAGAAGAGGCAGCGAGTCCTGCTAAAGCTCCCTGAAATCTTTGGCGAATTGGAAGACGAGCTGAACAAGAGCCATGAGATCTCGATTGAGAAAGTCGAGTCTTTGTTCGAAGAGCTACTGCGGACGACTCGCGTTCTGAACAGTATGTTAGAGGGTGTGGTGGCAGTGGATCGATCGTTGCGAATTTTGGCTGCCAATCCGGCTGCCCGCGAATTGCTGGCGATGTCCGCCGATCCGGTACCAGGAAGATTGCTGGTGGAACTGGTCCGTTTTCCCAAGTTGACCTCCATGGTGGAGCAGACATTAAAGAGTCAGCGCAAACTCGAGGGGGATGTCGAAGTAGGTTCCGCCAATCGGCGTTATCTGAGGATCCGGCTTTTGCCGTTGCCTGGCGATCGAGGTCCGATGGGTGTCTTGATTACGGTGAGCGACGAGACACGCCTGAAACGGTTGGAAGGGATGCGCCGCGACTTCATCGCAAATGTTTCGCACGAGTTAAAAACGCCTTTGGCGGCGATCAAGGCTTATGCGGAAACGTTGTTATTGGGGGCGCTGGAGGATCAACAAAAGAATGTTCAGTTTGTGGAGCGGATCAGCCAGCAAGCGGAGCGGTTGGATGGATTGATCCGAGACATGTTGCAACTCGCCCGAGCTCAATCGGGCAATCTACCGCTCAATGCGCAGGAATTTACCGTACTGCCCGCTTTGAACACATGTGTGGAGTCGCATCGTGTGATCGCTGAGTCGAAAGGTGTTCGGGTGATGTTGGCAACGCCGGATCAAGAATTCATTATTCGCGGGGATTACGAAGCTTTCATCACGATCATGAACAATGTGATCAGCAATGCGGTGCGTTATACCGATAGCGGTGGCGAAGTGAACGTTTCGGTGCGAGCCAGCGAACCCTGGGTGGTGGTGAAGGTGAGCGATACGGGAATTGGGATTGCGGCTGACGATCATGAACGCATTTTTGAACGATTTTATCGGGTCGATAAAGCGCGAACGCCCGAGCGGGGTGGTACCGGCTTGGGTTTGGCGATCGTCAAGCATTTGGTCAAGGCGAGCGGTGGCGAGATTCGGTTGCAAAGCGAGTTGGGGGTGGGAAGCACTTTTGAGATCTTGTTTCCTGGAATTTACGGGGAAGAATCGGATTTGTAGCGATCTGGCGTCAAATCTTGCGTTGGGAATTTGTCGAATTTTCCCAGTTTTCAGGGCTTCAACCGCGATTTTGTTCCGTCATGCCCCTGGCCGAATTCAAAAAGAGCGTAGAATTAATTCAAATGCCCTGTTCTTCATATTTCCTTAACGCAATGTTCATAATTGTGGGTTAGTTTCTCCACTCGTTGGGCGACAAGGTTTGCCAGGATTTCCATTCCACGTGGGTGAGAAATTGGAAGGAAGCGCCGGTAGAGCGGGCGAAAGACAACCGAGTTGGATAATTTGAGCCACAGGTGATTTTTTGGGCCCCTACTGATCGGAAAGGAAAATCCGGAATGTCGCGTCACTTGCAGCATGATTTGGACGAAGCGTATCACCACCTACTGTTTCTTTCGGGAATGGTAGAAGAAATGATTGACCAAGCCGTTGGTGCTTTATGCGAACGACGGCGCGAATTGGCCGACGAGGTGATCGCCAAAGATGCTGAAATTGACCGCAAGGAAGTTCGCATCGAAGAAGAGTGTTTGAAGATGTTAGCACTTCATCAACCGGTGGCCGCCGATTTGCGGAAAGTGACCACGATGATGAAAGTGAATAATGATCTCGAACGCATGGCGGATTTGGCTTGCAACATTGCTGAGCGAGCGCACAGCTTGAGCCCAACACCTGAGTTTCCGATCCCGCAGAAGATCAACCAGATGGTGCAACTCACCACGGGGATGGTTCGACAGGGTTTAGATGCATTTGTCAACTTGGATCTCGATCTCGCGTATAGAGTGATCAGCCAAGATGATTTGGTGGATGGCTTGAACGTTCAGGTGATTGACGAAATAACGAAGTTGATGGAAGGTAAGCCGGCTTGGGTAACACCAGGTTTGCATTGTTTCTCGGCAGCACGACATCTAGAGCGCATTGCCGATCATGCGACAAACATTGCCGAAGATGTGGTTTACATGGTCAATGGAGTCATTGTTCGTCATCGTCGTGATTGGCCACGTTCCGCATCAAAACCCAGCGGGGAGTAAAGCTGAATTCGTAGCTGGAGTGAAGGGACCCTATGCCAAAGCCCAAGGTACTGGTTGTCGAAGATGATCGCTCGCTGGCAGAGGTATTGGAATACAATTTAGACAAAGCGGGTTATGAAGTTTACAAGGCGCACGATGGTCGCGATGGCTTAAATCAAGCTCAATTACGACTCCCCGATATCGTGGTGCTTGATGTGATGTTGCCCGTAGTCGATGGACTGGAGGTTTGCCGGCAACTGCGAGCTTCTCAAGAGAATCGCAATGCGCTAATTGTCATGCTGACTGCAAAGTCGGAAGAGGCAGACCAACTGGTTGGCTTTTCCGTCGGAGCGGATGATTATGTGGTAAAGCCCTTCAGCGTGAGAGTGCTTCTAGAGCGAATCAAAGCCTTGCGACGCCGCCGAGCCGAAGCGACCGAAAGCGACGGAGATACGATTGTCTGCCAAGGCGTTGCTCTGGACCGTCGTCGTCATCGCGCATCGGTTGGGAATCGAAGTTTAGAGTTGACTCGCAGCGAGTTCAAGCTACTAGAAACTCTGATTCGACAGCCGGGACGAGCGTTTGATCGCTCCGAATTGATCGATGCAGCCTTGGGGGAAGATACGCTGGTGCTGGAACGCACCATCGATGTTCACATTCGAGCGCTCCGCAAAAAATTGGAAGATCAAGCCGATTTAATTGAGACAGTCAGAGGCGTCGGCTATCGATTCAAAGAGCCTGGTTCGTCGCAATAGATGGAGAGGCATAACTTCCAGCCACCGATGACTGAGATTGATTAACTGAGATTGATCCTGGGCCAATCGCTAACACAAGCGTTCCTGCGAGCGATATGATAAAGAGCTAAGCCAACAAAAAAACTCCACTGAATCGCCGTCAAGCGGATTCAATGGAGTTCGAATTGAGAGTTTCCATTCTCAACGCGGTTGTTGAGTTTTCTAGATGGAGCAAGCGAAAGCCGGCGGTCAAGCGAAGGCTGGTTCGCCTGAGCGTGAGCCCGCGACGATGCGGTGGATCAATTCGTTCTTGCCACTATTGGCTTCGTCGTTAGGCAACTGGCAGGTGCCCGCTGCTTCGTGTCCACCACCGCCGTATTGCAGCATCAGTTCGCCAACATTCAACTCGCAAGAGCGATTGATGATGGAACGACCGACAGTGTAAACCGTGTTACGGCGTTCAACACCCCACATCACATGCATCGAAACGTTGCATTGTGGGAACAAAGCATAGATCATAAACCGATTACCGGGATAGATCACTTCTTCGTTGCGAAGGTCAAGCACGACTAAGTTGTCGTGGACTTCGGCCACTCGGAGCAATTGCTCGCGGAATTGCTCTTGGTGGGAAAGGTACAAATCGACTCTCTCCTTGACATCTGGCAACTCGAGAATTTGTTCGATCGACAAATCTCGGCAGCAATCGATGAGCATCATCATCAACTGATAGTTCGAGACGCGGAAGTTACGGAAACGACCAAGTCCGGTGCGTGCGTCCATCAAAAAGGACAACAATTCCCAGCCGGTAGGATTGAGAACATCATCGATCGAAAAACCTGCGGAATCGGCTTTATCGACCGCTTCCATCATGTCATCTCGAACTCGGGGAAACGTTTCTTTGCCCCCGAAGTAATTGTAAACCACACGGGCAGCCGACTTTGCACCCGCTTCCAATACGTAGCCGGGAGTCTCGTCCAATTCGGAATTGCGAATCTCTTCGCTGGTATGATGATCAAAAACCAACGCCGCGCCTTTGACATAGGGGAGATTGGTCAAAATGTCGCGATCGTTTACTTCAATTTTGCCATCTTGGACATCCTTAGGGTGCACAAACTTGATTTCACCCAAGATATTGAGTTCCTTTAGCAGCACTGCACAAATCAAACCATCCATGTCACTTCTCGTGAGAAGGCGATATTTACCACTGAGACCCTTCATAACCTACTCCGCAAAAATCTAGATGGTCGATGGATCAAATCGAGCAAAAGGCTCGATCTGCTGACACCGAAAGAGTAGCTTTCGATATAAGGGTCGGATTCATTGAGTGGCAGAACGCCCAGCGATTTTGGGAACATGTGGCTTGTAAAGCCTTCGTATTCGTTACAATCGGTACCGGTGGAACTGTTTTGGCTACTTGGCGATTCCGGGTGGGGAGGCTTCGCTTTGGAAAATGCAACCAGGTCGATGGAGATTGAAAAAGTTGAGAAAAAGAAGCTCTGGCTTATTTCCATTTTTCCCATCTTTTTCGGGGCCATTTTTACCATCGTCGGGGTCTCTTTGCTGATCTTTCTGGGCATCTTGCCAGTCGTGCAGTGGAGTAAGGCGAGGAATTGGGTTCAGACCCGCTGCACTATCCTCTCCGCTTCGATTCAAACCCATGATGGTGACGATGGGGATACCTACTCCCCCGAGGTCCGCTATCGATATCAGTGGAAAGAGATTAATTATGAGGGAACGAAATTTGCCTTTGATAACATGAGCTACGGCGATCGTGCGGCGGTGCAGAAATGGATGGCACCCTTTCCGGTTGGAGCTCAAAGCGTCTGCTTTGTGAATCCTGGCAAACCGGAAGAAGCGGTCTTGTTGAAATCGTTTCCGATGAGCGTCCTGTTCACCGCACCCATTGGATTAGTGTTTGCATTGATTGGGCTTACCGTGGGATACATGGGACCCTTATGGATGAATCGCTATGGCGAGAAGCTACAAAAAATGAAGTTGGGGAATGATCGATCCACCATGCAACCGATTGCTGGGCGGACTCTACCCTCTCGGGCCTACAAGTCGCCGCAGGATTCCAGCCAAGTTCGTTCCATCGAAGACGAGCTTCCCGTATCGTCGACGGTACCCCATGAGACAGGCGAAGCCAATGAGCCCTTGGTGATGCAACCCAAAATGGGACGCTGGGCTATCTGGATAGGCTTCCTGCTATTCGGTTTGTTTTGGAATGGCATGCTAACGACCTTTCTGTTTTCTTTCTTTGTGAACGGCGGTAAGCCACCGGTATTGATGCTGATCTTTTTTGTCCCTTTCGTATTGGTGGGTTTGGGGCTGATCGGAGCAGCCATCTACTACTTTCTTGGTCTGTTTAACCCTAAACCGGTTGTGGTTTGTAGCGATCGCTGGCTGTATGCGGGAAGCGAATTCGAGTTGAGCTGGATGATGAAAGGGAATATCTCGCGAATCCGCAAGCTGACCATTTTTCTAGAGGGTCTGGAGACCGTTACCTATCAGCAGGGGACATCAACGCAAACGGAAAGCAATACCTTTTACTCTGTCACGATTGCCGAGTTGACAGATTCCGACCAGATTGCGGAGAGTTATCATGTGGTGCAAATTCCCGAGAATACTATGCACACTTTTATGGCCGCCTCAAACAAAATTGAGTGGCAAATTCGCTTTGCCGGCGAGATTCCCTGGTGGCCTGATGTAGCAGATACGTTCGCGATCACCATTCTGCCCCCTCTCCCTTATCGAAAGGAAGTTTCATGATCCAGATCGATCTGAAGCATGAAGATGGACAGGCAAGCGAGGATTGGTTTTTACCCGGTGAGTTATTGATCGTCACCGCGGTTTGGGAATTGCCTAAAGAAGATTGTCAAATAAACCTTCAATTGCTTTGGGAAACGGAGGGTAAAGGTACCGGCAACAGCGAAGCTGCCTATCAAACGGAATGGGTTGCCAGTACGGTTCGCGGTGAGAAGGTCTTTCGCTGGCGCATGCCGCGCGGCCCGCTCTCGTGCGAGGGTGTGCTACTCAAAATACGTTGGTATATCGATTGTTACGTCGAACCTTTGGGAATAAAGGCTCGTCGACCGCTGCAGCTCAGTACGACTTCAGATTTCATTCGCCTACCATCAGGCAAGAAGAACCAAGCTATCGAGAAGGCAATGAAGTTGATGGGGCTCACTTCCTCACCGAACGAATCAAATCCAACCACTTCGAACCGATAAGTTCCCAGGCATGACGCTGCACAAGAAGTGCGGAATGCTGGCCATAAAGACGCAAGAGTTCGGTTTGATTGAAGGCAGAGCTAAGGGCGTTGGCAAGCGCGTCGATATTACCTGGCGGAACAAGCCAACCGTTGTGATCGTCTTGGACAAGTTCCTCGAGTCCATCGGTCGCGCGGGTCGAAATCACGGGGAGCTGGTAGCTGAGCGCTTCTAGTAGACTGCGAGACATTGCTTCGTAGTGCGACGACGAGATATACAAATCGGAGCGTTCATATTGCGAGCCGATTTCCGAACACCAGCCCATCAATTGCACTCTTTCTTGAAGCTGTAGTTCTGTGATGAGCGATTCGAGTTGAGGACGCAGTGGACCTTCGCCTACGATCGCCAGTTCCCAATTGGGCTCGTTTGCGGCGGCTCGTTTCCAGGCTCGCAGCAAAAGATCGAAACCCTTTTCGGCCGAAAGTCGCCCCACCGCGACGGCTCGCCATTTGCGACTGGATGACGATGCATGCTGACGGGCGGTGGTAGCGATCGCGATACTCGACGGTACGGCGATCGCATTGGGGATCACGAGCACACGATTTTTGGGAAAGCGAGTTCTCAAAGCGTTGGCAATCGGTTCGGTCAAGGCGATTATCGCTGCCGCCAGAGGATAGGTGCGATCGCGCCACATTTCCCACAGCCGAGAGAGTTTTTGTTTTCTTGGATCGCTCCGTTCCGCGATAATCACTGGCGCATTTGG
>JBIKMB010000338.1:0-4882 GCA_044359485.1 Pirellulaceae bacterium
CCATCGATCGTTTCACGGAGCTGGGACACTACTGGCCTTCATTTGGGCCGTTGGTTGATCCAAGTGTCCCGGTGTGGGATGAACAGAAATTTCCCATCCATCCGCCTGAAGGCTTTACAACACGTCGCGATTCGTTGCGTTTACTCGACTGTTACAACCCGGTTTACTACTGTCCCCCAACAGAAACCAGGACTGAGACCTATTACGAAACGGAGTACTACACTGAGCGGGATAGCTCCACGAACTCCAGCATATCGAGGTCAAGTTCGGTACAAAAAACAAGACAGATACAAGTGATCTGTTCGAAATGTAATGGCACGAGCCGACTGGAGTATGCGCGTTATCTGATCACGACTTGGAAGACACATCGTCCAACTGTGGTATCGCCCCATATGTCGATGCTGGAACTGGTGGAGTATGCGGAAGAGACTTTATATTTCCGCCAACCCTTGGTAGAGCGGGGAGTTATTCTACGAACAGATGAGGTTCATGCTGTCGGTGAGGAGCCCCTAAGGAGTGAGATGTGCAGGGCAGGATCGCGAATCGCAGCCAAGACCGAATCACTCTGTAAGCAAATCGTTGAGCTCACCAAAGACCGCTATGTCTATCGAGCAGACTTTATCATTGGGGGATTACAGGCCATGAATATCCGCTTTGCCTTTCTGCGATCGAGAAGCGGTTGGTTTTTTGGGAAGCGACCGGAGTTTCATTTCCCCAGGGTACCGATCGGCTGGGCAACGCTGGCGACTTGGCTTTTTCTTTCGCCGCTGGCCTTGCTCATCTGGTTGGCCACTGCGGCTGGTATGTTAGTCGTACTTGCTTGGGTATTGAATGGCAATCCGATGCCAACTGTTTGAGCTATGCCATTTGTGTGTATCGATCCTACGCTCCGTTTACCCACGCATGCAATACTTTTTACTTAGGGAGCTTCTCGAGCCGAAACCCTACTGGTCCGCCATCTTCCGCCATTTTTGAGGCTTTCTGATTTCCTTGGAGCTTGTAAGTTTTAACTTCGGGTGGTTTGGTAAGTAACTCACCGGGCATCCATCGCAAAGGGCCCTGATTACGCATCTGGGGTGTAAGCGGTGCATTTCCCATCCATAACGCATTATTTCCTCCGTTAACACTGATAGTATCTACCATGCCTGGTGGAAACGTGAGCACAGGATTTGTAGCTGCAAAGATGACATTTTCCCTCACCCGAATAGACTTCACTGGATGATGCAAACTCGCCAGTCGTCCCCATAAAGTGCATCCTTCAATCTCTACCCATGGGGCCATCATAGTGTTGAAGAAAAGTACATGATTAAATCCGACGGCACAGTTACGAAATACCGTGTGACCACTAGTGCCTTTATTGGTTTGAAACGAAAAAGCTGTCGGCAATTGAACAAAATGTTCTGGAATGGCCTCGGATGGTGGTAGTGGATGTTCAATGACCACATTTTCAATCCAGCGAATACTAGCCCCATCTTGGCTCCATTCCTGGGCAATCTCGGGCCGAGAGGTAATAGTAACGCCGTAACCATTTGACATAAAAAAGTAGGCAGGAGCTGGTGTGGATTGATCCATGATTCTACAGTTGGTCATCCGCACATTGGGAGCTGTTGTTAGGAACACCGAATGCCGCATGTTCCGGCTTATATCGGTCTTAAACTGGATGCCATCAATTTTCAATGATTGAGAACGTACACTAAAGAGAAACAGCTGTGGATTGGTCCCCTCCCAATGCGCCAAGCCTGGAATGACTCCTAGTTGCGAGTCACTGATGACAAGCGTGGGAGGTTTTTCTGCACTGTCGCCGCGGACAGTAAGATGTGTGGCGGCTTCCGTGTAGAGTACTCCCGATTTTTGCTCGATATCGAAATTCCTCGCTGGCACATAGGTTTCGCTATCAGCGATAACAATCTCCACATCTTCGCCCTGTATCTGATTAAAAGCCTCTTCTAGGGACTTTATAGGGCCGTTCTTTTGGCTGACTTCAAGAACCTTGGGGAGTCCTCGCGGCTTTCTCGCCAAGACCGAATCGACGGGCGCCCGTTCGCATACGCGCGGTAATGCAATAGGCAGCTTGGTGGCTCGAGCTCCTGGCCATACTTTTGCATCATTCGGCTTTTTCAAAGCTGCAGAATCCATGATCTCCAAATCGAGTGCAGTGACTTCTTGAAGCTCCACTCCCGCAGGAAACACTCGAAAATTTGGTGGAGTATCAGTTAAAGCCTTCTTACCATCCAATTCATAGATTCGCGCGAACTCATTGAGCGTTTTTATTCGATCTGTACTGGGTAACCACTCATCGATATTAGCTAGTGTCGAGTTGGAGCTCTTGAGGTGGAACAAAGTCGTCCAACGACTGTTGTCCAACGCTGGCTTTTCACCACCGCTGATCGATAGCAGAGCAGATTCCCCTCTCTCTCGTGCAGCCAAGATCGAATTCTCAAGTTCTAAATTGAACAGAACCTCTCGATCATTATCCAAAAGACGATAAACGGGAATGTTTACCAAAGATGTGAAATTGTAAAAGGTGCTGTTCTTAAGTCTTAAAGTGCCACTGCTTGTTTTAGCTCCCAACTCTATGACAGATCCCTGTCCACCCGCCCACAGAAATTGCTCGGCTTCGATCGAAACATTGGCCTCAGAAGAAATTCGCACCAGGGACTTTAGCCTGGCACCGCGAACAAGACTCTCTGTGAACCGTAGATCGAGGTGATCTGTGCCAGCACCCGTTAAGTCGATGAGGGGTAAGGGTAAGCCTTCAGCAAATCGTTCCGCTTCATCGGTCGAAGCAGTTAGCGTACATTTTTCAAAACTCACCACCCCCGAATTGCAGCGCAAGAAACTCGCTAACCGTTCCCTTCCGTAACCGCCACATGCCAAATGTAGCTTCTTAAAATGAATCTCCACCCGATCCCCGAAGAACAGGGGTTGGGCGGAGCCCTCATCTTGCTTCAGCAAATTAGTTACAGTATCTCCCGTGAAAGTGCGTTGACGAATGATGGGCCAATAGTCCACCCCTGCCTGTTCATCACCGACGATGGTGAGGGGTGACTTTCCTGTCAAATCCGTGGAAGAGAGTTCTAAAGGCCCGCGATGTCGAATCAGGATCGTATCGTTGGGCTTGGCCTGTTGAAGGGCCGCAGACAACTCGGGAATCTCATCAGTTCCAACACCGACAATTAAAACACGAGGCCCCACGGGCTCAGCCGGCGGTAGTGGGGAAGATTGGTTATCTGAACTTCGGCTATCGGGCAATGTACCCGTCAGCGATTTCGGTGCTTCAGGATCCGGTGAGACTGTGGAAGCCTCAGAATCGTTTACTGGTGCGTCATTTTGTACCATTCCTCCATCGAGCTTGTTGGCATTGGGATCGTTGGGAGATGGCGGCGTGGGAGAATTTAGAACGCGGGCTTGTTCATTATTAGTCTTGGGTGTTTCGCTAGGAGTTGTGGCTTTAGGCTGCGGCTCATTCATCGCCAAATCCGTCTCTACCGCTTCTTGCGAGAACAAGAGCATCCACATGATAAGGCCTATCACACCAGCGCTCGCTCCCAACAACGCGCCGACCTGCCAGAGGGCCAGCTTACTGCGCTTTATTTTTCGTCTGTGAGCGAGTGCGGGGCGAACTGCAGACGGGAGCGGTTTATTAAGGACATTTGCTGGACTCGCTGCGGGCAAGTCAGTCTTCTTCACCGTATCCCCGGAACCCACAATCAACGTTTCCAGAAACGCATCTTCCGAGGTTGGGGAAAGAGGCATATTAGCTCTCGGGACAACATCACTTACGCCCCCTCCTGCTGCGATCTGCTGTAGACTCTCTATCACGGCCGCCATGCTTTGAGGTCGAGCCGCAGGTGATTTGGCTATCATCTGCTGGAAAAGTTGATCGAGTGCCTCGGGTATTTCGCTGCGTCGAAAACGCAAGGAGGGAATCGCTGCCTCACGATGAGCCAGAATTTTCTGAACCAAAGTCCCGGCAGGATAAACCGCTTCGCCCGTCAGCAACGTGTATAGCGTGCACCCCAAACTATAGATATCGCTGCGCACATCGGCCGTCTTGGTATCTAGGCTTTGTTCCGGAGAAAGATAATCGACCGTTCCCATTAAGGCCCCATCAGCCGTCAAACCTTTGGTTTGCAGCTCATCTTGGGTTTCCTCTCGGATAATTCGCGCTAAACCAAGATCAAGAATCTTAACGCAGCCATCCGAATCCAAGAGCAAATTGGCTGGCTTGATGTCACGGTGGATGATTTGTTTGTCGTGGGCATACTGCATCCCCCGCGCGACTTGTTGAGTGTAATTCAAGGCCTGAGCAACCGACAAAGGACCTCGCTGATCCAACAAGGACTTAAGATCTCCTCCGCTAACATATTCCATTACCAAGAAGTGCAGGCCATTTTGCTCACCCGCATCAAAGGCGGTTACAATATTGGGATGGAGTAACTTTGCCGCCGCTAAAACCTCACGCTGAAAACGCTTGATCGTCTCTTGGGAAAAGCCGTCACGACGACGCAACACCTTGAGCGCCACGATGCGATCCATCGATTTGTGTCTCGCTTTGTAGACACTTCCCATCCCTCCTTGTCCGATCTTATCCAGAATCAGATACGGACCAATCGACAGGGCACTCGGATCCTTCGACAATAACAGCTTGGCCTGAAACAAAGTCAATTTACCGAGCTGGATGGCTTGCCGCGCGAATGCTTGCGGTACTACATTTTCGCGTGTCCCGCCGACGCTCTGCAATACTTGGTTGACATCGGCTTGGCTTAGCAGTGAATGCGATAGAGCTACTTGAAGAATCTCCTCTAAGTTCCCTTTCGCATCTGCGGGCTGTCCACTGTTCGACACGCACTCTTCTCCAAAATAGACTTACCGAGTTGAA
>JBIKMB010000124.1:0-16221 GCA_044359485.1 Pirellulaceae bacterium
GCCAGGTGGCAAATTGATTTTGATCGATATGCTGCGACATGACCGCGAGTCGATGAAGCAGGAACTAGGTCACCTGTGGTTGGGATTTGAGTGGATGCAGATTGATGAGTGGCTCGGGGCAAAAGCCTTTGCGAGCGTCACCAAGCAAGCAGTGCCGCCAGAGCAAGACACAAAAGGTCCTCCTTTGTTTTGCGTCTCGGCGACCAAGTAGCGATCGGCGATGGATCGAGGTCGATTGTAGATAGTCGGATTGAGAAAATAAATTCGGACCATCGCTTGTCGCAATGGTTCGCGTGGGATGCCACTAGGGCACAACCCACATCAGGCTTAAGGGTTGTTTTTGTTGACAAGAGTTGGTGAGTTCTCTTGGAACTCATATATCGGAGAAAGAAGATGAGCGCAACGTTGGAAAAAAGTGGTCCTGCAAGCGGAATTGCTCGCCCACCCTACAAAGTGAAGGCACTGGATTACATCGCCGAAGGCAAACGAGAAGAAGGTCTAGCTCTGATCGACTTCGGCCGAACCGAAATTCGATTGGCCGAAGATGAAATGCCCGGATTGATGGCGCTGAGAGCTCGCTACGGAAAGGCAAAACCATTGGCAGGAGCCAAGATCATGGGCTCCTTGCACATGACGATCCAAACAGCCGTTCTGATCGAAACCTTGACCGCTCTGGGAGCTGATGTCCGCTGGGTCAGCTGCAATATTTTCTCCACCCAAGATCATGCCGCTGCCGCTGTCGTCGTGGGTCCTGAAGGTACCGCCGACCAGCCTCGTGGTGTACCGGTTTTCGCTTGGAAAGGTGAAACGCTGGAAGAGTATTGGTGGTGCACCGAGCAAGCTCTAGTATGGCCCGATGGCTCCGGACCAGATCTCATCGTTGATGACGGTGGCGATGCGACCTTGCTGATTCATAAGGGTGTTGAATACGAAGCCACCGGTGTTGTGCCTGCTTTCAACCCAGAAACCGAACCTGAAGAATGGGGCGTTATTCTCGACCTGTTACGACAACAACTGCGAGACTATCCAGGCAAGTACACCGCAATGGCCGCAGGTTGGAAAGGTGTCAGCGAAGAAACCACCACCGGCGTTCATCGCTTGTACGAAATGCAGGCCAAGGGAACTCTGCTCGTCCCAGCCATCAATGTCAATGACTCCGTTACCAAAAGCAAATTCGATAACATCTACGGTTGCCGCCATTCCTTAATCGATGGATTGAACCGAGCTTCCGACGTGATGATCGGTGGTAAAGTGGCTGTTGTCTGCGGCTTCGGCGAAGTGGGTAAAGGAAGTTGCCAATCGCTGCGTGGCCAAGGCTGCCGCGTTATCGTTACCGAAATCGATCCGATCTGCGCTCTGCAAGCCGCAATGGAAGGCTATGAAGTGAAGACGGTGGAAGACGTTGTTGAAATCGCCGATATCTTTGTGACCGCGACCGGCAACAAAGATATTATCACCGTCGAGCACATGCGCCGCATGAAGGACAAAGCGATCATCGGCAACATCGGACATTTCGACAACGAAATCGATATGGCTGGCTTGTACCGCATGGAAAAAGAAGGCAAGGTCGAACGAATTCGGATCAAGCCACAGTATGATCAGTTCCGCTTTAAGGAAACCGGTCGCTCGGTTTTGGTTCTGGCCGAAGGACGCTTGCTCAACCTGGGCTGCGCCACAGGACACCCAAGCTTCGTGATGTCGACCAGCTTCACCAACCAAGTATTGGCTCAAATGGAACTCTGGGCGGAACGCAACTCAACCAAGTACGACAAAGCAGTTTACGTGTTGCCTAAGCACTTGGATGAAGAAGTCGCTCGCTTGCACCTCGATAAATTGGGTGTCAAGCTAACTCGATTGACACCATCCCAAGCCGAATATTTGGGCATGGGTACCGATGGACCTTACAAGCCAAGTTACTACCGCTACTAAGGGCCTATCCGAGAAACCATTAGCCGACGGCTTTAGCCGCGGTTTTCAGATTGGCAAAAATTATTTGCGAATTTGAAATCGTTATTTGTCAATCATCCGTCCCGTCGGACGAAAAACCGGCGGTGGCGGATTTTTTGTTTTACGGCCTACCAGTTCGCAGTCGTCTCGTTCCAAGCAAATCGACGAGCTCGCCTCTAAGCGGCCTTTAGATCGGGCCACTCGACCGCTTGCTGCAAGAAACTCGAGATCGGCAACGTGCCATAGGAATGGCCGTCCGGACCGAGCAATTTGATTTGAGCCTCTTCGACAAACCAAATGCCCGAAAAGCCCTGACTACTCAAACGCTTGCCGCAATAACAGCCCTGTCGAACCAATAGGGTCTCGCGGATTTCCTCAGCAATGGCGCCTGTACGCTGCTGGACCCATCGCCCGAACGCAACTCGCACTTGCTCGGCAGGTGATGTTGGGGTGTGGGAATTGGGATCCAAGGGACTTTTCCAAGATTGATAGCAAAGACGCACCGGGACAGCTTTTGACCACGAATCAAACGAGACGAGCTCTCCATCGTGCATCGATCGGTTGAGAAGATTCCCGAAATGAAGTCCTAAATTTGCGGATCGAATATTTTTCCCAGGTCCTTTATTTTGCGAATTGCCCGGCTAATGGGTGGGGGCCACAAATGCCGATACTCGCCCAGGAACCGTCCCTAGAAACCGAGGAACACAACATGGACGATCAGGAAATTACCTGGGATCTAGTCGAGCAACTGAGCCACGAAGAGCTTGCCGAGCTTTTAAAGGATGAGGCAGGCTTGGAACTCAGCGAACAGCAGGTGTTGGCGATTCGGCAATTCATAAAAATCGCTGGCGATCTCGATTCTGCTTTGGAATTGGTACAATCGGTCAAGCAATTAAAAGATTCTGCTTGACTGACCAAATCGTTTATTCCCATCAACAAGATAATTTAGAGCCTGCTCGAAAACCATGAGACGCCGCAGCGTTAGCCATAGTTCTCCTGGGTTGTCGTCTGGTTGCCCGCGTTACTGAATTTTCTCTGGTGCAATAACGTGTGGAGATAAACGCGTTGGTAATTTGGTGTGCGACTTGAGACGGGTGAGAAGAGCATCAAAACCAGGGATGCCGGGGAACTCAAGGTGGCACCTTTGAGTTCATCCCGGTTACCCTGGTGAGGTGATCTTGTTGCGTTATACCGTTCAAACCCAGTGTTTGAAAAAACCAGCGTTTGAGAAAGCCAGCACGAAACAACTCGTGTTTAAAGATACTAGGAATTAGCGTCCGTCGGGGATCTTTGTTTGCTGCGAACCGATTAATCCATGATGCGAGCGAGAGCATCCAGGGCGGCTTTCGCTTCTTCGACGCTGCCGAATTCGCTGGCGAGTTTCTTGGCTTTGATCAGCAATTCCACTGACAGGCCACTGGCACCTTTGCCGCCGGCTTTGGCCGCGTTGGCAGCTTTTCCGGAACCTGGTGGTCGGCCACGACCTCGGCGAACACCACCCTTACCATCGCGTTTCTTCGCCATCGATAGCACGGTGCTAACGAATTGGGCGCTGACCTCTTCACCATGGTCGGTTTTCAATTTTTCTGCGATAGCTTTCGGCCCCATGCCTGGGTTCTTAGTCTTGTACTCTCGGATCACTTCGGATTTATTAAGTCCTGAAGCTGCCGCTTTCTTTGCCATGATTCGGTTCCCTTTTTCAGCAACAATTGCGAAGTAACTTTGGTCGTGGCGCGATGGAAAATGCAAACCGTCGCAGACACAACCGCTTCAACGGAATCGTAACATATACAACACGACTTCCTATGCAATTAGACCTTATAAAATTACTAATATTGCAATTATTAAGAAAAAGATTTCATTTCCTTACATCACTAATAATATTGGTATTGCAAGTTCGGTGTAGTTCTAAAAGGTCCCCTATTCAGTGTGCTACATTCGGTCGACTACCTGGATTCCCAGCAGTTCTAGCCCTGTCTTTAACGTGCGTCCTGTGAGTTGACAGAGGCCCAATCGGCTTTGCTTAAGCAATTCTGATTCAGCTTTTAGCACTGGGCATTGCTCGAAAAATGAAGAATAACATTTAGCGATGTCGTAAAGATAATCGGCTAGTAGGTTTGGCATGTAGTCGTGGGTCACCTGCAGCAAAACATCTTCAAATTTTAGAATCGTTAAGGCGAGCATTCGTTCGGCAGGGTGGGTCAGGATAAAAGGAATTTCTGCCGGCTCGGGATGAGCGGGATTGAGGCCCGCATTGCGTAAAATACTGCAGGTTCTAGCATAACTGTATTGAATATAAGCCGAGGTATGGCCATCAAGTCGGACCATTTTCTCCAGATCAAATACATAATCGCTGGTTCGGTTATGGACAAGATCAGCATATTTAATAGCCCCCAGTCCGACGGTTTTGGCAACGTGTCGTTTTTCTTCTTCAGCAATAGGCAGCGATTCCACCACCTGGAACGCTCGGTCGATCGCTTCATCCAGCAACGGTTCCAGTCCGACGACGCTACCGGAACGTGTTTTGTAGGGCTTTCCATCCGGTCCTAAAACGGTGCCGAAGGAGACATGTTTCAGCTCGATCGCGTCATATCCGATTTGTTTGGCGGTCGCAAACAACTTGGCGAAATGTTTTTCTTGTCGATGGTCGACCACGTAGAGGATGGCGTTGGGATGAAATTGCTCAACGCGATATTCGATCGTTGCCAGGTCGGTTGTGGCGTAGAGAAATGCGCCGTCCTGTTTGCGAATCAGCATGGGGACATCGAATCCGTCGAGAAAGACGCAGACAGCTCCTTCGCTGATTCGGGCCATACCGTTATCAAGCAATCGTTGTACCAGCGGTTCCAGGCGCTCATGGAAATAGCTTTCGCCCAATTCTAAATCGAATTGAATGTCGAGTCGGCTATAGATTTGGTGGATAGCCTCAAGGCAGGGAGGGAGGAATTGTTTCCACAGCGCATTATTTTCGGCATCGCCCGCATGAAGTTTGGCTGTTTCCTGCAGCACTTTGGTTTCCAGATCCGGATGCTGATCACAGGCCGAGCTCCATTGCGGTTGCAGTTTACGGTTCTCTACAATTTTCTCGAGTTTCTGCAGCTCTTCTTGGCTTGCCTTAAATTCTTTCTCTGCATCCGCAATATTTCGTTTCGCTTTTTTGTCTGAGTCAGCTAGCGGTCCGAATTCCGCCTGAACTTTTGCAAGTTTCTCTGTTGATTTTTCATAGGCCAGTTTTGCTTTAGGTAAATTCTTCTCAGTCTCTTGCCATTCGAGCAATTGGTGCACAACGCGATAGAGTCGCGAGAGTTCGGGCACTGGATGGGTGGCAAAAGCGGCGGAGTCGAGAAAATGTTTATAGCCATAAATGATCATTCCGAATTGGGTTCCCCAATCGCCCAGGTGGTTATCGGTAATGACTTTATGTCCCAGAAACCTCAGAACTTTGGTGATTGCATCTCCGATGACTGTTGAGCGAATATGGCCGACGTGCATCGGTTTGGCCACGTTCGGAGAGGAATAATCAATGATATACGTGCGCGGCTTTGCGACATGGTTGACTGCGAGGCGATCCGATTGGGCTGCTTGGTTTAAGGCTTGGGAGAGCGTGCTGTTGAGCAGCTTGAGGTTGATAAATCCGCGCGGTGCGATTTCGGCCGGTTCGCAAAGGCCACTGAGATCGAGATGTTGGACGATGGTTTGAGCGATCTGCATCGGATCTTGAATACCGAGCTGCTTGGTCAGTCCCATAGCCAAATTGGCTTGATAGTCTCCAAACTGAGGATCGCGAACGGCGGTGACGCGTTGAGAGAGTGATGTTCCGTCGAGGCCCATTTGATTTAGGGCAGCCGCGAATCGTTCACGTACCAAATCCACCAACAACATCGAGCTATTCCTAAATGAGGATCTCAAGAAAAGGAAAGGATAAAAACCGAATGCTAAAAGCAAAAAACAGGCTCGCGAAACAAGCCTGTTTTTGGGGTTTCTGTGAGCCTAGTCCCGGCTCATGAATGTCGAGCCATGGTTGCGGAGGAGGCCTGAACCATTTCGCTCACGTCGACCAATCTGCCATCAGCCCACAGATTTTCAAGATTATAGAAACTGCGCGTTTCTTCGTCGAAGAGGTGGATGACGATGCTGCCATAGTCCATCACAACCCAGCGGCCTTCTTCCATACCGCTGATCGATAATTTCTTCTCGCCGAGGGTTTTCAGGCCGCGTTCTATTTCTTCAGCGATAGCGGCAAGTTGCCGGCGGCTACCGCCGGTGACCAGCACAAAGAAATCGAACAGTGAGGTAACACCTGTAAGGTCGAGTACCGAAATATCTTGGCCCCGGTTCTCAGCGGCCGCTTTAACGGCCGCCTTGGCCATTTCCAGACTGTAGGCGATTTGAGCTGCCGGAACCATCGGTGCCGTAACAGGGGTGTCTTTTTCCCGATGGAGCTTTTCTGTCATTCGTCGTGGGGGTCCTATCAAAAAGTATGGGTCAAAAGTACCGGCAAACAAGACTCGGCAAACCAATTCTTGCGATCAACACGCTTCGATCGCTAAGGTCTAGAAAAACCGTGAACAGAGCGGGAACAAGTGTTCTACCCGATTCCGCACGACCCTAATATCCAGCTACTGCCTTCATTCTACCGCGACAACACCCAGAAGTGAACGTCTAAACGGGGATTGGTCGCAACGCTTGACCCTAAGACAACAATACCTTGAAAATAGTTCGTTTGTCGTCCAGCCGGACTTCAAACTGTCAATTCAAACCTAATTCTTGCCGGATTGGAGTATCCATGAGCGACTGGATCGAGGAAGGGGCCAAGGCTCCCGCATTTAGCCTCAAAGCGGACGACGGAAGCAAAGTCAAGCTGGCCGATCTGAAGGGACATCCCGTAGTGATCTATTTCTATCCCAAAGATGATACGCCAGGTTGCACCAAAGAAGCCTGCGCGTTTCGGGATCGCAGCAGTGAAATCGCTGAGCTTGGGGCGCAGGTCTTCGGTATCAGCACCGACAGCATCGAATCGCATGTCAAATTTAAGCAGAAATATCAACTCAACTTCCCGCTGTTATCGGACCCAGACCATGCCATGGCCGAGAAATATGGAGCTTGGCGGGAAAAAAATATGTATGGCAAAAAAAGTATGGGCATTCAGCGATCCACCTATTTGATCGACGCAGCGGGCAAGGTCGCTAAAGTCTGGAAAAAGGTGAGTGTCGATGGGCACGATCAACAAGTCATCGATGCCCTGAAAGAATTAGGCGCTTGAAGCTTGTGAGTTCTGTTGCGTGAGAGCCATTCCGGGCGGAACCAGAGGGAAGCGTCACTTGCTACCACTGGTCCGCTTGGTTGACTCGTTGGGCGGCCAACTCTTCGCCTTCTTTGGGGCGGCACTCCAGTCCGACAAATCCGCGATAGCCCAATTCGAAGGCGGCTCGCAGCACGCGGGGATAATGAATTTCACCGGTGCCAGGTTCGTAGCGGCCGGGGTGATCGGCCAACTGTAGATAGCCGACTTGATCAAAGCCATCTTTTAAGCGACCGCACAAATCTCCTTCGCTGATCTGCATGTGATAGAGATCCCAGTTGATCTTGACCATCGGGGAATCGACTTCTCGGCAAATCTTTACGGCATCTACACTGCCGTATAAGCAATGGCCCGGATGATCGACGCGCCCATTCATCGGCTCTAAGATCAGCATGATGCCTTCTTTTTCCACGATCGGCTTCACGCGTTTCAGCGCTTTGACAACCTGGGCGAGCATCGCATCTTGCGTCATCCCTTTTTGAATATTACCTGCGACTACTGTCATCTTGGGGCAATTCAATTGATGAGCCACTTTGCAGGACTCAATAATTTTTTTCTCAAATGCATCTTCATTGCTCGGATGGTTCATGCCGGGCTCGAATCCCCAAGCGGTGAACTGAGCGACGGAAAGTTTCAATTCTTCATTCAACCGCACCACAGCCGCCAGATCTTTATTTTCGTACGGCCAGAATTCATACGCTGGGAAACCCAGTTCGGCCGTCTTGCGCAATCGATCTAAAAACGGCAGGCCACTCCACCACATCTCCACATTGACGGCAAACTTGGTGTGGGGTGTTTTGCCAGGTAGTTCGAAATTTTCGCTGGCCAATGCGGGGCTCGTTACAGTCGTCATGGCGCTGCCAGCCACAGCCAGCAACGAAGCATTTTTGAAAAATTCGCGACGATCATGGCCCATGGCGAGAATCTCCAGGTGGATCAGCTTGGAGTCTTACGATTTCTTCAAGCCGATAAATTGATAATAGGGTGTACGAACCAGCGGCAGGTAGGGGACTTTGGCACGGTTTTCACTGAGCCACTGCGTGTGGCAGCGATACCGTAAATAGGGTAGATGCTCTGAAGATGGATAGACATTGTCATTGGCGAACCAAATCGGCCAAAAGCTTCGCGTGCTCCAGCGATGTCGCTTCAGATCCTCATCAGGATGCTTCCGGGATACATAAAAGTCAACGACGCCGATCATGCCACCCGGCTTGAGCATCAACAGCGCATTATCAATCGCCGCAAACCAATCCGGTATCATTGTGAGCGAATAGGAGAAGGTGACCACATCAACTTGCCCTTCGCTGGGTTGCCAACGCGTAGCATCCGCTTCGACCGTTTCGACGTGCGACCATTGATTTTTCTCGGCCCTCTGCCGAGCAACCTTCAGCAACGAGCCGGCGAGGTCAACGACGTAGATCTTCTTCAGCTTTAGGATATCGGGCCCGAAGAACTCCAGGTTCGCGCCGGTGCCTCCACCCATATCGACCCAAGTCGCTCCCGGCTGAGGGCCGATTTTTTGCCAAAGTCCTTCGCGACCATGCAACAAGCGTTTGCGAAAATCGTCATACGCTTCCGCTTGGCCACTGTAAAAACTTTCTAGTCTTTCTGCGTGACTCTTACCCCGGATTGGTCGCAGGGCCATGTGATAGAGGATCTTCAGATCGCTCATTAAGCTCATAGTAAAAAATCTCAGGCGGCAAGGTCAGCGATGTAGAAGCTACCGTAAGTATGCACACGATCCAGTGGATGCAGCTCGGCAGCCAATTGCTCATGATACTTCAAAATCTCAGGCAATTCACGATGTTGGCCATTGATGCGAACTTGAACTTTGTCGAGAAATTCCGTCCGCAAGCCACCGCTGCGCCACAAAATTCGGGTGTTTGGCCCTGCTCGATTGATGATCGCCTGCCATTCCGATTCCAGAAGCGGAAAGAATCGATCGCTCAACCAGTCCATATGATCCAGCAAGACCAATCGAGTGATCGGCCGATCGACTTTTTCAAGGAAGCCTTGGACGCTGTCGGTGTGAATGAACAATCGATCCAGTAGACCATTTCGCAGCAGCTGGTAGTTCTCTTCACGCAGATATTCGGGGCAGCATTCCGAAGTATATTTTCCGTTGATATATACCCGCCAAAAATAATTATCATGAATGGGGAGTTTGGCAAAAACCGCTTCGAGAGAATCTTCGATGAACTTTAAAATTCCTCCCGGATATTGCTTGTCGATTTGCAAACGCTGAGCTTTGGGAACGCCGAGCATCGACATGGTGGTATCGCGGGCCATAGCCAGCCGCATCGCGGGTGTCCATATTTTCTTATGGACCTGGGCGTAAAGCTGCTGCTGTTCGGCTAGGGATTTGGCAGCTAGCAAGTCATTGATTTGCGGGCGAATGCGAGCCCATTTATTGACGTAGAAATTAATCGCGCGAGCGAAGCCCCCCGAAGTGCCGCGGAAATAAAATGATCGACGCGGATTATTGAAGAACGAAATGTATTTATCCCAATATTTTTGAGACCAAGGGTTCAGCCCTTCACGCAGTTTCTGAGGATAAATTTTATCGATGCCGGCAAGGTATCCTTCGCCAAACATTTTGAAAAAGTCGCCGTATTCAAGCGAGCGAATCGCGGCGGTCTTCAATTCTAGCAGGGCATTTTGGCGTGGATTCATGTCGACCGCAAAGACTTCTGCCGGGCCGGTCAGCAAATAGTCCAACGCGTTGCAACCCGCCGAAGTGATCACCATCACGCGATCCTGGCTGCCGATATTCATCGCCTTGCGATCCAGTCGAGGGTCTTCCCAACAGGTGTTGTATACAAGGTTATTCCCATGCACGAATCGAAAAACGCGACCGCTAATCCACTCTTGAAAGGACATTCAAGCAAAACCTGTCTTTTTGGAATTAAAATGGGCTTCAGCACATCGGCCGAAGCCCGAACTCTACATTTGGAAGTCTCGAGACAAAACCACTCTAATGCCAACCTGCGCTAGGCGAATCCTTCTCACTGCACGACTGCGACTTTTGTCTAGCAGCTCATTGGTCTAACAGCTCATTGGTCTAGCAGCTCATTGGTCTAGCAGCTCATTGGGCTCTTGCGCAGATCGAACAGTATTCGCTAGAGCGTTTTTGGCTGCAAAGTTATTCGCCGCATTTCTGTCAGGCTTGAATTGTTAGTTCAAAGACCGCAGTAAACAATGCCCCATCGCGAGCCGATTTTTCTCGCTCGGACATTATTTGTCGTGAATGGCACCACTATTTGTCGCGAATGGCACCACCGCGGCTGCTCACTTGGCCACCTCCAGCCACGACCAGCGCGTTGGCTTGGGGGGCTTGTTGGTTTTCCACGGCTCGGTTCCAGGGAACAGCGTAGGCAACAAATGTACCACTGGTTGGTTCGACTACGTAGACCAAACATCCACCTGGTCGGGCGTTCCCAACGCCTCGTGTTCCTGTGATGGTTCCCGTCGCCAGCAAATACGTCGGATTCTGCGCCGCCGCAGGAAACGCGGCCGTCACATTGGTGGTGAACTTGGCGTTGAACTGTTGGATCCTCGGATAATATACCCAGCAAGTTAGCTCGCCAGTCAAAAAGTCCAAAAAGAACACACCTTCTGCCTCATCCGACACCTGACCGGTCGCGACGGCAAAGTTGTTTGTCCCATGCGTTGCGGAAGCCTTCAGGAGTTCGGGGGGAAGTTGTAGCGACTGCGACTCTGCGGGCCGCTGCCAAACCGCAACCGCCAGGAGGGTTGCGCCCAGCAATAATCCCAAGGAGGCACCCTTCCAAAAACTCAATGATTTACCGGTCCGGATCTCGCTGTCACGGACTCGTTGCCCCGCATTTTCCACCCCAGTGGTATCCTGCGAACGGATGCAATCCGAGTGATGCATTTGCGAACTGTTGGCGTCTGGATGAACAATGTTGGAACAATCGTTGATATTTTTGGGATTCATAGAGCGCACCTCGTTATCTACCGGCGAGCAAACGAAGAAATGGGAAACCGTTACATTTTTATCGGTTTCGGCGTAAAACACCCTTTCCGCTATCCGTCATGCTAACCATTTTTCCGGTAAATCACCATAACAAACAACAACGGATAGATATTTGCGGGATTTGTCACAAATCGAGTCGTCGCCACGCACGCCCTGGAAGCGGCGTTCAAAGTTGCCTAAACTGACGCCTTTCGCAATTTTCTTCCTACGAATCAGCCTTATCGCATGCAGTATGGTTGCGTCGGGCCGACCTAGGTTGCTTCTGTTCGGTCCTAGGACGGCCATGCATGGCTGCAAAAAAATAGATGTTAGATAAGTTTTTACAGACGATTTGCGGTTACCCATTTTCCATTTCTTGATCACTGAATAGCTGGGGAGTTCCTCTCATGACCAACGGACCACTTCAACGCAAACTACGCATGGGTCTAGTCGGTGGCGGACAAGGTTCCTTCATCGGTCGCGTGCACTCTATTGCCGCTTGTCTGGACAATCGAGCCACGGTAGTCGCTGGAGCGCTATCCAGTAATCCTGAACGCTCCAAAGCCTCCGCTCCCGATTACGATATTGCACCTGCGCGAGCTTACGGTTCCTATCAGGAAATGTTCGCTAAAGAATCGCAGTTGCCTGTGGGTGAACGAATCGATTTCGTCGCCGTCACCACCCCGAATCATACTCATTACGAAATCGCAAAAGCGGCCGTCGAAGCTGGCTTTCACGTCGTTTGCGATAAGCCGATGACGTTTGATCTGAAGCAAGCCGAGGATCTCGCGGCAGTCGTCGATCAATCGAATGTGGTCTTCGCACTCTCGCACAATTACACCGGCTACCCGCTGGTGCGACAAGCTCGCGAAATGATTCTGGCAGGAGAGTTGGGTGAGATACAAGCGATCCGCGCCTTCTACATTCAAGGCTGGCTTCGCACAAGATTGGAACAAGATAATCAAAAGCAGGCCGCCTGGCGAACCGATCCCTCCAAGAGCGGTGCCGCAGGCTGCTTCGGCGATATCGCAACCCATGCTTATAACCTAGGTCGTTATATGACCGGTTTGCTCCCTGCACAAATCAGCTGTCATCTGAAAACCTTCGAGCCCGGCCGTCGCTTGGATGATTATGGAACTGCTGTGATTCGCTATGAGAATGGTGGCCTGGGAACGGTGACCGCTTCTCAGATCAGCCATGGTCGAGAAAACGATTTGTTCATCGAAATCGACGGCACCAAGGGAGCTTTGCAGTGGCGACAAGAAGAGCCCAATGTGATGACGCTACGCACCAATGGTCAACCGCATCGGCTGTACACTCGCGATCCCAACGCGCCATTTATGAACGCTTCCGGAAGAGCCGCCTGCCGTTTGCCCAGCGGCCACCCAGAAGCATTTTTTGAGGCCTTCGCAAATATCTATCAGGCAGCTTACGATGCGATGATTTTGCGCAGCGAAGGCAAAACAATCGAAAAAGTGAATACCGTTTACCCCAATGTGCACGACGGTGTCGAAGGTATGTACTTTATCGAGCAATGCGTGGCCAGCAGTCAGCAAAATGGCGCTTGGCTCAATCTCAAGCACACGCACGCTCGCAAGTAAAGCACATCAAAGCGATCCAGATCGCGGCGTCGACCGTGAAGTGGACCGCTTAAAGTTTTAAGAGAAGCGGCCAAGGAGTTTGTCTCTTAGGCCGTTTTTTTTATCCACGCTTTGTCGACGCTTATTTCCACCCGGCTATCTTCTTTGCACAAGCATTGGCCACCAAGACACATCACGGTTGGCTCTCACAGGAGATTTTGAACCTGCTGGGTGGAGAGCGACTCCCGGTAACCTACAAACATCAATCGAACAGCGGGGAATTTATTTTTCAAAAACAAGCCCAGCAGCCGCGCGTTGCTCGATACCGAAAGATCGGGCGAATCAAACGCATTATTGAGGATCACCGCTCGTACTTGCTGCCCACCCCGCAGAATGCTCTCCAGCGTCAGCAGCACATGGTTGACAACTCCCAATTTGTTGGCGGCAACTAGAACCACCGGATAACCGAGGGCTTGCGCGACGTCCGCATTGGTCCAGTTGAGTGACAGCGGTGAATGCCACCCCCCTGCTCCTTCCACAATCAGCATGTGACAGCGATCTTTCCAAAGTGTCGCACCGCGGAGAAGCAGATTTTCATCGACCAAACGATTTTCCAATTCGGCGGCCATCGGCGGAGCCAACGCCGCCAAGAATCGCTGCGAGCAATAAAGCGATTTGTCTTCCCGACTGCCAGACGCTTCGGCCAAGATATCGGGATCGCCCGGTTGTGTTGCATCCATCCCGCTCGCGACCGGCTTGTAAGCGCCTACCGAAATTCCCAGCGAAATCAGCCCACGGAGAATCGAAGCGGTCACGAAAGTCTTCCCCACCTCTGTATCCGTGCCCGTGATAAACAAGCCCCGCTCAGGGACTTGTTGAGATAACAATTTTCTTGGCTCAAGGTTGCTGGAAGGCATTTCAAGACCGCAAATTTTTCTCGAGAACTTCGGGGCAGCCAGCAGGGTCCGTAAACCAAGTTTTTCGGATACGGGTTGTATGCTGGAGCGTAGGCGTTAGCATAACGCATCTTACCGTATCAGTATTCTGCTGGCGATCCTGTAATCGCATATTCAGAACGCCCTACCCTGGGCAACGCTAGACGGTTGGGTAGGCTTGTTCTCATGAAATTTTCACAATTGGGAGAATCGCTCGCCGTGGCAAATCCATCTGTGATTCAACTGGGCCTGGTGCAGATGTCATGCACTGCCTCACAAAGCGAAAACTTGGATAAAGTCGACGAACGAATTGCACAAGCGGCCGCAAAAGGTGCCAACATCGTTTGCCTGCAAGAATTATTCAACGCCCCTTATCCATGCCAAACCGAAGATCACTCACGCTTCGCTTGGGCCGAACCCATTCCAGGCCCGACCAGCCAACGAATGTCGGCTGCCGCTAAAAAGCATGGTGTGGTTGTCACCGGTTCGATCTTCGAAAGGCGTGCTCACGGTCTGTATCATAATACGGCCGTAGTCTACGACGTCGATGGTTCCCTGGTTGGCATGTATCGCAAGATGCATATTCCCGACGATCCTCTCTACTATGAGAAATTCTATTTCACACCGGGTGATCTCGGATTCACGATCGCCAAGACCACATTCGCTAAGATTGGTGTCGGCGTCTGCTGGGATCAGTGGTATCCCGAAACGGCGCGATTGTTCGCGTTGCGTGGAGCCGAAATACTTCTTTATCCAACAGCGATCGGCTGGATTATCGAAGAGAAAGAGACCTATGGTACAAGTCAACACAATGCCTGGGAAACGATGATGCGTTCTCATGCCATCGCCAACGGTTTGTACGTCGGAGCCGCCAATCGTGTTGGCATCGAAGGGAGTATTCAATTCTGGGGCGCATCGTTCGTCAGCGATCCCTATGGCAATTTGCTTCACCGAGCAAATCATGATGGCGAAGAAATTGTCGTCGTGCCCTGTGATCTGAAATTGATCGATACCGCCCGCACCCATTGGCCCTTCCTCCGCGATCGCCGTATCGATGCTTACGCTCCCCTGACGAAACGGTTTATCGACGATGAGTGAAAACCGAGAGAATATCGCGAGCACCGGCTATTATTGGCCCGCTGAGTGGTATCCTCACGCTGCCACTTGGATCTCCTGGCCCCATAATCCCAAAACGTGGCCGGGCCGCATGGGACCGATTCCCGCGGCGTTCGAAAGCTTCATACGAACTTTGGCCGAAGTAGAACCGGTGCATGTTTTGGCAGGTCCGCCCGATGCTGCCCAAGAAGCACATCGTCGGCTAAATCATGTCAACAATGTTCGACTCTTCGACTTCAGTACCAACGATTGTTGGGTTCGCGATTACGGACCCACTTTCGTCATCGAACAAGAATCAGGGAAAGTCGTCGGTGTCCATTGGGTCTATACCGCGTGGGGTGGCAAGTATCCTCCTTTCGATGAAGATGCCCAGAATGCCGCTCGAATTTGCGATGCGATCGGCGTGCCTCGCGTGGCGTCGCCCCTGGTTTGCGAAGGTGGAGCTCTGGAAACCGACGGTGAAGGGACCTTGCTGACCACCACCTCATGTCTGCAAAGCACCAGTCGCAATCCCCAGCGCTTGCCCGCCTGGATCACGCAGCATCTATGCGAAATGCTCGGAGTCACCAAAGTCATTTGGCTCGATGGCACCGAACTGGATGGCGATGATACCGATGGCCACATCGATCAGCTCGTTCGCTTTGTTGCCCCCGGTCGAGTGGTGCTCGCTGCCCGCAGTATCGAAGCCGACACCAATATCGAAAGTTTGCAGTCGATGAAACGGCAGCTCGCTGCCGCTACCGATGCCCGCGGAAGAAGTTTGGAATTGATCGATCTCCCCACACCTCCTCCACGCTGGATCAATGGTCAAAGGGTCCCCGAAAGCTATTGCAACTTTTATATCGCAAACGATATCGTGCTGGTGCCAACCTTCCAGCATCGTCCTTCGGATGATCGCGCAATCGGTATCTTAAAAGAACAGTTCTCAAATCGTCGCATCGTTCCACTGGATGCGTCCGATATGATCTGGGGTTTAGGCGCCTTTCACTGCGGTTCGCAACAACAACCCCAACCAACACTCGTCTCAAAGATCATAGCTTCGCAGTGAACTGTATTTCTGGTAGATGCCAATGGGCTAGTAAGGGGCCAAAAAGATAATGGCGGCGACCTCAGGTTTATAAAGGAGCCGGTAGGTCGCGGCGATGAAAATAATAAACGCCCAGCAGATGAAACGTTGCGCCGCAGGCGATCAGCAGCATCGAATATCCTAAAGGCCCAAGACCAACAAACTCCCCCGACTTGTCCCAATGTAACCACGCCCAGGCAACTTGCGGCTGCTCGACAATCACCCGCACGATATCGTCAGGCCGATAGGCGCTAAAAAAGGTCAAATTCAAAGCCCAACTGGTCGAGGGTGTCGATTTG
>JBIKMB010000339.1:0-4857 GCA_044359485.1 Pirellulaceae bacterium
GCATCAGTGCCAGCGGCCACGCGAAGCGGTGTGTTATCTGTCGTGGAGAGACGTCCCCAACCTGTACCTACCACTTCGAGAGCGACCCGGTCATCCAAATTTGGACGGAAGATTGTCAATAACACTAAGGGGAGGAACCAAGCCATATACAAACCTCCGCCGAAGCCATGCCAGAACTGTGCGGCCACCATGATGGCTGCCGAACCGCTCATCAACGTTGCCAAATTCTTTTGTGCCGGCCACCACACGAACGAAAAACTCAAGATGCAAAATGCTACCAACACCGGCAAGCGGAAGCTTGGGTACCAACCCAAGCCCCACACACCTTGAAGGTCTTGCATCGCCGGCGCGAGCAACCCAAACATATGCTGGAGCTGTTCCAACGACCCGTCGCCAGAACCCCAAAATAATAGGGTGGCCAAGAACAAAATCGTGGTTAGGAAACCTGCCAAAAACCGTCGAACTCCGCGTGGCCAATAGAAGCTTAACCAGAGCGGCAGCAGAAAGAGTGGATAGTAGGTGAGCCCAGCCGCGAGGCCGACAAAACCTCCCGACACCAGTGGAACACGATACAGCAGAATGGCCCAAACCAACATTGCACCCGGCAAAACATGATCAATGCGACCGGTCATTTGAGCCGTATAGGGAAGGAGCAGATACAGCGTTGCAGCACCGATTCCCATCTTCGTATCATCGAAATGCCAATACCCCACAGCCACAATTCCTAACACAATCGCGAGGTTAGCCGTAATCGAAATCCCCTTGGCAATCGCCGAACGGACTCTCGATTGCCTCTGCTCCGATTCGCCGTTGGGATTGGGTCGCGCCATATCCGCTGTAGTTTGAATATCGGGCAGCGAATTGAGCAATGCGTAACCGGGCCCAAGTTTTGGCCCTTGATTGCGTTGTTCCTCAACCGTGCTTGTCACCACGTTTGCCATTAAAAATAGGAACAGCGAAACGCCAATAAACGTCAAACCACCGCTCGATAAATTTGGTTCCAACAAAGGACGACGCACCAAAGTTGTATCCAATAGAAGCCGTACCAACAAAAGGACAGAGACCCCCAAAAGCCAAACAAAACCGTAGTACTCCAGTCGATCTGCATTCCAGGCAGCAGGCACAGGCAGCGTTCCCGCTTCACTTGCGGTCGCCTCCTCTTGAATAGCAAAATTTCCTATGGCCGAATCCAAAGCTCGAGCCAACCAAGGGTCCGCTCGATGACCAACGTAAGCAACCAGTTTAGCAGACTTAAGCGAACTGTCTGCCAGAACGCTATCGCTCAGTGGTACTGGTCTGTTGCCAGACAAAGCTTCTTGAGTCGATGAACCTAATGAAGTAAGCGGCGGCTCCTCTGGATCGTCCACTTCCCGATCGGCATCGCGTCTGAAACTGACGGGCCGAACAATTCGCTCCGACCCGGAAGCAACTTTGGTGGTTTGTCCTGCAGCGGCAGACTGCCCAGCAGGATTGTAGTCTTGCTCATATCGAATCTTTCGCCCTTCGTAGACCATCATCAGTCCGGGCGACAGCATCAACAACAGCGCAACATCAAGATTTCTCATGCTCCACAAACGATGAAACATGAAAAACAGTCCCATCACTAGAAAGGATGAGAGATAGACCCAAGTTGCTGGCTGGGGCCTTTGATAGTAAAGCAGAAATTCGCCCATAGATCCATCACTGGGAAAGCCGCTGAACAAACGACCCTCCATGATAACGATTCATACAGTAACTCCAAGTTGCTTGGCGAACAAAACTTCATTTCCCCTAAAAATCGCCCCAATCAAGGTAACCCCTAAATACTACACCCCAAAAAAGTAAGTCTATTGCTTGACTGTTTTGCCGCTAGTGAGCAAGGTCCCAGGGGAATAGAGCGGGGCCGACGGAAGGTAGGGGGCTTCTTGACAAAGTGATTTTTCTTTGGGACACCTGTTCGAGATGGCCAATCCGTTCCCTCTGGCGGGGATGAAGTTCGCCGAAGGGTTTTGAGTCTTTGTCTCGTATTGCGAGTCCAACGAGTTTTCCGATGCAGTCCAACAGCAGTTTAGTCTTCCGAACGGAACCGACGCTTCAAGATGCGATTGCCATTGAGAGCCTGGTGGCTGCCACCGGTTTTTTCACCGACGAGGAGGTAGCGATTGCCCGCGAGTTGGTCGACGAGCGTTTGAGCAAAGGACTTGCCTCGGGCTATGAATTCATTCTCGCAGATCTAGAAGGAATTCTGGCGGGCTACAGTTGCTATGGTCCGATCGCGGGAACAGATCACAGTTATGATTTGTACTGGATCGCTGTGAAGCCCGACCAGCAGCGACTTGGACTAGGCCGCAAGATTCTAGCCGAGACCGAAGCGGTGATCCGTCGCAATTCCAAAGCTCGCATCTACATCGAAACTTCAGGCAAGCCTCAATATGTTCCCACCCAAGCGTTCTACGAAAAGAATGGCTACGTTCTGGAGGCACGCTTAGTTGATTTTTATCGGGACGATGATGACAAACTGATTTACGTGAAGGCGATCAAGCAAATAGATCGTGAATAACATTGCCATGCACATCGGTGAGACGGAAATCTCGTCCCGCGTAGTGGTAGGTCAATTTTTTATGGTCAAAGCCGAGAAGGTGAAGTAAGGTCGCATGTAGATCGTGAACATGCATCGGTTTATCGGCAGCTTTGAAGCCGAATTCATCTGTGGCTCCATAGATACTGCCACCTTTCACTCCACCGCCGCAAAGCCACATGGTGAATCCATAGTGATTGTGATCGCGCCCGTTGATCTTGCCGGCATTGGCACCTTTTTGAGGCATTTCGACCGTAGGCGTGCGTCCAAATTCTCCGCCCCAAATAACCAGGGTCTCGGAGAGCAGGCCGCGTTGTTTAAGATCGCTCAGCAGTGCGGAAATCGCTTGGTCGGATTGCTTCGCCAGATTGCGATGATTGACTTCCAAGTCATCATGATTATCCCATGGCTGTCCGGCACCGTGCCAAACTTGCACGAAGCGAACCCCTCGTTCAATTAAACGTCGCGCGACCAGCAATTGACGAGCCTGCACGCCCGCCCCGTAAAGATCGAGGATATGCTGTGGCTCTCTTTTGACATCGAAGGCATCCTCAGCTTCCATTTGCATTCGATAGGCAAGTTCGTAGGACTGAATTCTCGACTCCAATTGAGGGTCGCCATCCCGTCGATCTTGATGGATACGATTGAGTCGCTGGAGTAGATCGAGTTGGCGGCGTTGTTCTTGAATCGAAATCCGTTTGTTGGTGACGTATTCGACCAGTTTCTCAATCGATTCATGTTGAGTGTCGATGTAAGTTCCCTGAAAAATTCCAGGCAAGAAACCCGCTTGCCAATTTTGAGATTCCTGGATGGGATAACCTCCTGGGCACATTGCGACAAACGCGGGGAGATTTTGATTTTCAGTCCCCAAGCCGTAGGTCAGCCAAGACCCAAAACTGGGGCGAACCAATCGCGATT
Organism: Pirellulaceae bacterium; assembly: GCA_044359485.1. GTDB lineage: Bacteria > Planctomycetota > Planctomycetia > Pirellulales > Pirellulaceae > JAFLCP01. Next base: position 3,476 of record JBIKMB010000339.1, read on the forward strand.
CGCCGGTATTCATCAGCAGTAAAGAGGGTTCATGATTAGGGACGTCTGCGTGCAGCGAATGAATGATGGCCATATCATCTACATGCTGCGCTGTCTTAGAAAATAATTCGCTTACTTCGATTCCCGATTTGCCATATTTGGAAAATTTGTAAGGAGAGGGCATCAATTTGCCAGTCGGGCGTTCGGTTCGAGGTGTGCCCCCGGGCAGATCTTGACCTTGGTATTTTTTCAAGGCCGGCTTGTGATCCCAAGTATCGACATGCGATGGGCCACCGTTGGCAAATATATGAATAACATATTTGGCTCGCCCCGCGAAATGAGGTTTCTTTGGCAACAGTGGATTGAGATCCGGGGCAGCCTGAGCGGTTTGCTGAAGCAGTTGCTGCAACATCAGTCCGCCGAAACCAATCCCACAGCGCGTCAGCATTTCGCGACGTGAAACGGGAAGTTCTTGTGATGTGCCCCACAGATTCGTCATTTTTTCTTCCTTCTTTACGTCCATCGACAGAGGCTTCCTTCTAATCGACGAAGGCAACTTCATTACTCGCCAAAAGTGCCTGCACCAATTGTTCCTCGGGCTTCAAGGCTCGCAGGGCAGGGGGGCCAAACGCTTTATTGGAAGCAAGGGTTTCTCGGGTAGTGCCCGTGATCCGCAAAACGGCCTTCCATTTGAATGAATCATGGGACGTATTGCCGTTACAATGCGCGACCAGATCAATGCTTGCGTTGGCTGGAATATCGATCGGTTCTGTCTTGGTCTCAACTTTCCCATTGCGAACCTCCCACTGCGCGATGCGATCTTTTCCATTCACAACGACGGCTAACAAGACACCGTCCCCCTGATCGCTTAAATGCTCGCCCTGCCCGATAATTTGCAGTCGACCGGAGGTCGGTGCATTGCACCTCCGTACCACCGAATAGCCATCGGGATTTCCGGTGTGCCCACCTTCAGCATTCAGCGAGGCCCAACCGAGTTGTGCATCGGGCAACGCATTGCGGCCACGATACACACCATCAGCAAATGTGGGAAACTCTGTGAAGTTGTTCAAGGCACCAGTGTCCGGTAAATATTGTCCATAGCCATATTGCCACACCGGAAGCTTGGGAGCCGCATACGCCGCGCGTGCCTCGCGCAGAAAGTCGAGCGCCAATTCCCTTTCAGTCTCGCTGGGTGGACGAGAATAAATACTTTGAAACACACCGTTGACCCATTGCGGATCATCGCGATATTTTCCAGATAACTCAGCGTGATGGACCATCCTTGTCGCCTGATTCGCAATCCAGTCGCTATTGAGCAAGAAGAGTCCTTGCTGAGGGACAGTGGTTAAACTCCGTTGTGGATTATGGGCATCAGGACTGGCGACATCGAAAGCTCGAAAAAC